>JBKSNA010000058.1:0-20564 GCA_046882085.1 Clostridia bacterium | reverse complement strand
CTATAAGTATGGTTAGTTATGATCTCGTCTAATAAAGCATTCGCTTCACTTATTTCTATTCCTCTATTATAGTCGAATTCATTTACAATCTCGTTTATTTTCTTAATTCGTTTAGATTTTTTCAGTTCTTTCCACTCTTTTCTAGTAAGTCCGAGCCTCTTTAATGACGGTGCGGATAAGTATAATGCACCACCAAATACTAATCCAAACGCCAACCCTAAAAAAGTTGTAAACAAAGATTCAAATAGAAGAAAGGTTTTTGCTATAGCGGTGATTAATATATTACCTGATAGCACTGCAAATAATGATGAAAAGAAAATACCTTTTGCGTGAAATGTTATATTATTCTTTATTATAATGCTATCTAAATAATCTCTTTCTCTTTGTGTTATTTGATCTGCTGTTTTATTGTATAATAATTCTCTCGTTTCGTTAGTCATAATTCCTCTCTAGTCGTATAGTAACATAATTTGTATGATTTGTCAATGTGTAGCTTCTCACGTCGCAACAAGTTGCTCCTCAGAATGACACGCGGTAGGGCAGTCTACCCTACTTTTTTATTTCAATACGTTCTTTGCCACCCATATATGGACGAAGTACTTTTGGTATATTAATAGATCCATCAGCATTATAATTATTCTCAATTAGGGCAATCAGACCTCTAGGGCTAGCTAGTACAGTATTATTAAGTGTATAAGCATATTTAGTGCCCTCATTACCCTTATATCTAATGCCTAGTCTACGTGCTTGAGCATCACCAAGAGTCGAACAAGATCCTACCTCGAAGTATTTTTGTTGTCTAGGACTCCATGCTTCAATATCGCAAGATTTTACCTTAAGGTCTGCTAAATCTCCAGAACAACAATCTAATTGACGAACTGGAATATCTAGATTTCTAAATACATCTACTGTATATTGCCACATTTTATTGTACCAATCCATATGGTCTTCTGGCTTACAAATTACGATCATTTCTTGTTTCTCGAATTGGTGAACACGATACAATCCTCGCTCTTCTAGACCGTGTGCTCCGCCCTCTTTTCTAAAACAAGGTGAATAAGATGTAAGAGTGATAGGAAGCTCATCTTCCTTAATGATTTGATCTTTGAATCTACCGATCATAGAGTGTTCACTAGTACCTATTAAATATATGTCCTCGCCCTCGATTTTGTACATCATAGCATCCATTTCAGCGAAGCTCATTACGCCTGTTACCACGTCGCTTCTAATCATGAATGGAGGGATAGCATAGGTAAAGCCCTTCTCTATCATATAATCTCTAGCATAAGCAATCATTGCCTCATGAACACGTGCGATATCGCCTAATAGATAATAGAAACCATTACCACTAGTCCTACCAGCAGATTCTTTATCAAGGCCACCCACAGCCTCTAAAATGTCAGCATTATATGGTATCTCGTACTCAGGTACTCTCGCCTCGCCGAAACGCTCTACTTCTACATTCTTGCTATCATCTTCGCCAATAGGAACATCGTCAGCGATAATATTAGGTATCTTCATCATAATATTCTTGATCTGACCTTCAATATCTGCTACCAAAGTTTCTAATTCTGCGATACGTTCATTATTAGCTACGACTTTAGCCTTGATTACATTCGCTTCGTCTACCCTTTTCTCACGCATCAATGCACCGATCTCAGTAGATAGAGTATTTCTCATTGCACGAAGATCATCGCCTTCTTGCTTTAGTTCACGTACTTTGATATCTAGATCAATTACCTCGTCTACTAGCGGTAATTTTTGATCTTGAAATTTCTTCTTAATGTTCTCTTTTACCATATCTGGATTTTTTCTAATTAAATTAATATCTATCATCTTTTACTCCTTTATTTATAAATTATTTTCTTTCACACCTTCGAGATATATTCGTTCTTTGAATGCTCCTCGTTTTTCGACCTTGGATTTTCTAATGGATTCAAATTCTTCATAGGACACATGCTTAGCATCTAAGATCGCTCTTAGTACTTCTTCTAGATCCGCAAGTTCTTCTACATCTCCGCTGTCAAGATATTCAGCGAGTTCTTCTTGAATCTTTTTGTTTAGTTCTAGTAGATAGTGTTCATTGTCTAGTATGCGAGTGATCGGTTCTAGATTATCTTTTCGCTTGATGATCTCGGGAATCTTATCTCTTACTAATTTATGATACGACATAGTACTCCTTTTAATAAAAAAAACACCTCTAAATATTGTAAAAATACAATATAAGAGGTGATATTTACCACTGTGCCACTCTATTTTAATCACTATATCCAGTATAGACAATAATAAATCTACACCAAATAATGTAATTCACTCATTTTTATTGCAAATTGTGCTATGCAACCAGCCCCGCATTACCAGGTATCTAAGAGGTAGACGCATATAGTATCCATAATCTGCTCACACCTACCGCAGACTCTCTCGTACTTCAACTATACACTAGTCTCTATCATCGACATATTAAGATAACATGATTATAACAATATTATTTAGGCAAGTCAACTCTTTTTTTTAAATTTGTTTATTTTATTTGTGTTTTACGCAATGATATGATAAAATGAGATTAATATAAGGGGAAAATATGTCTAATAATTATTATTTGGATAGAAATCGCAACAATATGCGTAGACTCAATGAAATGCTTTCGGATTTACCATCATTTTGTAGTGTATTTTTCATCGGCGTACAGGATACCACTACTCCACTCACTAGACTCAATTATGCTGTGGATCTTAAGATATTTTTCAATTATTTAGTAACATACGAAACTAGGTATTTCAATAGAGATATCAAGTCTCTCACCATTGCTGACATTGATGAAATTGATTCTCAGACTATTGAGAGATTCATGGCTTATATTTCGTACTATGATAAAGATAATGGCGTAGTATATACTAATGGTGAGCAAGGCAAAATGAGAAAGCTCTCTACCCTACGAGCATTCTTAAAATATTTCTTCAATAAAGATATGATTAGAGCCAACGTGGCGACTAAGGTGAAATCCCCTAAGAAACATGAGAAACCAATCATTAGACTTGAGTCTGGAGAGACTGCCGATCTAATGTATTCCTGCAATACTCTTCATGGATTTAGCGAGCACCAAAAAAAATATAATGACAAACTAAAGACTCGAGATAATGCAATACTATCGCTGTTTCTTACTACCGGTATTCGTGTGAGCGAGTGCGTTGGACTCAATGTTGATGATATCAACTTCAACCTAAATTCATTCCGCGTAACACGCAAAGGTGGTAATCAGGTAATATTATATTTTGGAGATGAAACTGCAGAAGTATTGCAAAGTTATCTTCAATATCGTGATACTCTCAATATTCCTCAAGAAGAGCGTGCACTTTTCTTATCTAGTCAAAATAAGCGAATGTCTGTTCGATCTATGGAATACATGGTAAAAAAATATGCAAAAGTCGCTACCCCACTCAAAAATATAACCCCACACAAACTTCGTTCTACATATGGTACTAATTTATATCGCGAAACTAAAGACATATACATTGTAGCTGAAGTATTAGGTCACCGTGATGTCAATACTACTAAAAAACACTATGCAGCAATTACTGAAGATGTTCGTAGATCTGTAGCAGGCGTAGTAAAACTAAAAGATAATTAAAAATTATCGAACAAATGTTTGACAACCCTCGAACAAATGTGTTATAGTACACATAGGAGAGAAATAAATGGATACTACACAGCAAGTTTATGATTTCATATCATCATATATTCGTTCTAATCGATATCCACCGAGTATTCGCGAAATATGTACTTATATAGGTCTAGATTCTACATCTAGTGCGGTTTATCATCTAAAAAAATTAGAAAACATGGGCAAGATCACTCGTAGCAATAATAAGAATCGTGCTATCGAGCTTACTGATGAATATATTAGTAATAACATTACTCTACCCGTACTTGGTGAGATTGCCGCAGGACAACCAATACTCGCTGAAGAGAGTTGGCTCGATAGATTCGATATATCGGAGAATCTATTCCTAGGTACTAACCTATTCGCTCTCAAAGTAAAAGGTGAAAGCATGATCGATATTGGTATATTTGATGGAGATCTTGTAGTCATCTCTAAGCAATCAGTAGCTAATAATGGCGAGATTGTAGCTTGTCTAATTGACAACGAAGCTACAGTCAAAAGATACTACAAAGAGAATGGTTATTTCCGTCTTCAGCCCGAAAATTCGACTATGCGCCCTATATTCACTGACCATTTACAAATATTGGGCAAAGTAGTTGGTTTAATTCGTACTCAGATCTAATCCGCAAGAATGCGGATTTTTTTATTAAATAAATTGACTAAATATAATATTTAATCTATAATAATTATATTAAGAAAACAATTTTCTTACGAAAACATGTTTTGTTGTTAGACACAATAAAAGGGGAATTAGTGTATGAAGACTGCAGATTTAATACCATTAATCCTTTTTGAGTTAGACGAATGTGATAAATATGGTTTTGAATTAACTAAAAATATAGAAACTAAATCTAATAGTAAAATTATCATTAAACAGCCTACTTTATATACTCTACTCAAGAAACTCGAGAAGTCAAAATTTATTTCATCTTATTGGCAAGATAGCGATATTGGAGGTAAAAGACATTATTATAAGATTACCGCCAATGGCAAGCTTCAATTATCTACTCTACCGCCATATGCTGAACTAATTAGATCAATTTGTGAAGAAGACAATGCTTCACTTTCTTTTGTATCTGAAGATCAGTCTACAGAAGATATTAATAGTATATCTAGTGTCGAAAATATCAATAATACACACAATACAGTCCCATCCGAAATAATCGAAGAGAAAAAAATCTCAATTATGGACGCCTTATTAGATAATAAACCGATGGAATCTGTGCTCCCTACCGAAGAAGTATTCGCTAGCGATAATGTTGATAATATTACAGAGTTTGAAATCAATACTACCAATAGCGAAGTATTGAAAGATGAAGCTGTATTACATAATGAACAATTTGCAGAGAACACAGATGTTGCTAAATTTACTGAAAAAGTAAATATCAGCGAAGAATACAAATCTCAATTCAATGACTTAGGAGTAAAATATACGTCAAACTTAGATGATATTGACTATAATACTAAAATCAACAATGAAATTATTGATTACGTAGAATATGTTGATTTCAAGAGAAGTGAGAAATACATTAAAAGCAAACGTACAACTAATAGATTAATACTTAAAAGTTTTATCACTAGTTTGTATATGTTGATTGTATTAGCGATTAGTTATTTCGTATGTAGACAACATGGCACTACTCCATTCTATTATGTAACTTTGATCTCTGGACTTTCAATATTATTCTTCTATCCTATTATTATAATTAGTCAATACAATAACCTACGACTACAATTACAAGAAAAAGACTTCAAATACAATTTGAAGAAGCGTATATTCATATCATTAAGCATATTCCTTGCATTATTAATTATCACTATTGTTGTGAATATAAACATAGGTGCTAATACTATGTATAGTATGTTATCATTATCTAATTTTGGTAATTTCTATACTCCATTAATATTATCTACAGCACTATTTGCAGACAATTTATTTACCATTTTGTTAATCAAGAAAAATTAGGAGAATTATGATCCCTACTCTAACAGTATCCGAACTCACTAAAGAGTACAAATCAAAAAAAGTAGTAAACAATGTATCGTTTACTCTTTTTCCCGGACAGATATTTGGATTTGTCGGTCCTAATGGCGCGGGTAAATCTACTACTATCAAGATGAT
This sequence comes from Clostridia bacterium, assembly GCA_046882085.1. Taxonomy (GTDB): domain Bacteria; phylum Bacillota; class Clostridia; order Christensenellales; family UBA1242; genus Onthoplasma. The sequence continues at coordinate 14,781 of JBKSNA010000058.1, read as the reverse complement.
TACTGGTCTTATACCAATTAGTTCAGGAGATGTGCGTATTTTAGGATATAGCATCACCAACTCTTTCAAGCACGCAATTAAGCACGTTGGCGCAGTAGTTGAGATGCCTCAGCTCTACCCGTATTTGAGTGGATTAAAAAATCTAAAATTATATGCTGGATTTTATGGTAAAGACGCATTAAAGAGAATCCCTGAAATAGTCAGATTAGTAGGTATGGAGAATCGTATCAAAGATAAAGTATCCACTTATTCCCTAGGTATGAAACAACGTCTAGGTATAGCACAGGCATTACTAAACAATCCTAAATTATTAATATTAGACGAGCCTACTAATGGTCTAGATCCAAATGGAATCGTAGAGATGCGAAATATACTAAAATCGCTCGCAGAGAAAGAAAATATGACAATATTTATATCTAGTCATAACCTAGCAGAACTCGAACACATTTGTGATATTATAGGACTTATCAATGATGGTAAGATGATAGAATATAAATCAATGGCGCAGATCAAGGCTATGGTACAGGCTAAACAACAAGTACAATTAATGTGCAATTATCCGCACTATGCTGCTCATGCCCTGAAAGAAAAGTATAATATTGTATCTAAAATAGTTAGCAATTCTATTATTCTTCCTATCCAAGAAAAAAATATCGCCACAATCATATCATATTTGAATTTCAAGCGAGTAAAGATATATTCTATCAAAAAAATCCAAAAATCGTTAGAAGAATTGTATTTTGAAATATTAAATAAAGATCGTCCTTCTACGAGTATTGTATAGGAGAAAAAATGTTCAAGGTAATATCCGCAGAGTTTAAAAAGATTTTATCTAAACCTGGTATCTATATTTTGTCAGTGATACTAGCTGTTATTTTAGTGCTCGGAGTATTTATCTATCGCCCTACCGTATATGAAAATAATAACATTACACTTAATGGTTATACTTATATCGATAAATACACTTCTTTTATGGGTAGTCCCGGTGCAGACAAAAAATCAGAGGTTGATGCTTTGCTCTCTCAGTCTATAAATAATGTAAAAAACTATAGAGTATCTAGTGATGAATCTATCTATATAAAAGCAAACATTGATAATCTAATTAATAATTTTGAATTGGCATTAAAAAACTATAAAGATAGTGGCGTAGATGGTTCTACTCAAGAATATATCAATACAATCGCTAAAACTAATGTGCTTAATAGTCTAACACGATTAAATGCGGCAATCAATAATGCATTAATTAATTCTTCAAATGGTAGTTATGCTCTACTCTCTACTCAGAAAAATCATGATAATTATCAGCAGTATTATGCTGACATATATGATCATTTTAGTATCACCAAAGATAAATCTCAAATTTTATCTCATTATAGCGTTTATGAGAAACAATACAAATCAGGATTTTATAAATCTTTAAACAATTTCATATACCCTAACCTATCTAATAATTTCATTCGAGATTTTACAGAAGATGTAAATGGATCAAAATTAAATTTGATATATTCAAGACTAAATGGCATACTCATCGAAATAAATGAAAATTATGATCTTGCAGTGCAAGATGCTAGCAAGAATACTGCTAATGCGTACACTATGGATAATTTAGCCAATGAATATATTAATACAGCAAATACCTATATTAATCTTATAAAATATGAATTGTTATCAAATGCATTTGCTCATACTAATACTAGTGAAGAAATTGATATTATGTACATCAAGAATTATTCTGAATATAATGTTAATTCCTTACTAACTAGATACTCTTTCTTATTTGAAAACAACGAAGTTGAGAACAATTATGCTCACCCACTTACAATAGGCATTACATCTAATCATGAAACTAATGCTTATGATTATGCTTATTTCGTACTTCGAGTATTCTCATTTGTTATAATTGTATATGCCATTATGATGGCATGCGGATCTATAGCCGGCGAGATAAAAGATGGCTCAATGAGATATTACGCGATACGTCCTGTATCTAGATTAGAGATATTCTTAGGTAAGTTATTATCAATTATTATCCTATCCTCTATTTTGTTAATATTTAGTAGTATTATTGCAATCATTGTGGGTGGAACAATATATAGTTATACTTCTCTAAATATCTTAACAATATTTAATGGTTCAATCGCTACAGTACTAGACCCTATCTCTATGATTTTAATATTCTTACTAAGTACTTTATTGGAGTTAATAATATATATTAGTATTGCAATGTTAATCGCGACTTTAATAAAATCTGATCTATTCGCTGTTACTATTATGCTAGTATTATATCTATTAAATACTCTACTTCCAATGTTCGTAGGTGGAGCTAATAGTTGGTTAGCATTCTATCCATTCTCACACATTAATCTTTACTCTATGTTTGGTAGCTCAGTATATGCAGTAAGCAATAATTTCTTCAACCTGATATTCGGAGCTAAAATATATATGGGTAGCAATGTTTGGCTGACTGGTTGTACTATATTAATATTTATAGTATTCACTATTATTCTAGCTGTTCATATGTTTAAGAAAAAAGAATTATAAAAAAAGACATATCGTTTTGATATGTCTTTTTATTGCTAACAAGCGATAGCGAAGAAAATTAGTTTATTGATGCTTAGCAATCTCTCCTGTCGCCAATTCATCACATCTATTATTATACTTATTATCTGCGTGGCCTTTAACTTTGATCCATGTGATCTTGTGTGTAATGTTAAATTCTATTAATCTCTGCCACATATCAGCATTCATGACAGGCTTCTTGTTCGCATTTCTAAATCCATTCATTTGCCACTTAGTGATCCAATCTTCAGTGAAAGCATTAATAAGATATGCACTATCACTATATAGATCTACTTCACATGGTTCTTTTAGCCTATCTAGTGCTTCAATAGCAGCAGTCAATTCCATTTGATTATTAGTGGTCATAGGGTTGTATCCGCTGATCTCTTTCATTTGGTCTTTGTAGAAAAGAATAGCACCCCAGCCACCAGCTCCAGGATTACCACTACATGCGCCATCTGTATAGATTGTTATTTTCTTCATATCAACCTCATTAAAAATACGAACTCCAATAGCTTTGGTGTTCGTACAATTTGGCAGGGGAGACGCGATTCGAACACGCAACCAATGGTTTTGGAGACCACTACTCTACCGTTGAGCCACTCCCCTATACTTTTATATTATATCTTATATAAAATTTAATGTCAACAATTATCGTCTATTTTCTTTTAATGTTGGATAAAAAAGTACAGATAATTTCTGTACTTTTTAACATATATTTCTATTTAGCAGTATCGCTGAATCTACTTTCGCGAATTACATTTACTTTAATATGTCCTGGATATTCCAGCTTAGATTCGATCTCTTTAGCTATATCATGAGCTAATACTTGAGCTTCATCATCAGAGATGTGCTCAGGTTTAACCATTACACGTATCTCACGACCAGCTTGAATTGCATAAGTCTTATCTACTCCATGATGAGCATTTGCTATAGCTTCCAACTCTTGTAGACGTTTGATATAGTTCTCGATAGACTCTCTTCTAGCACCTGGTCTAGCGCTAGAGATAGCATCTGCTGCTTGAATTATTACAGCCTCTAAAGTCTTAGGCTCTACATCGTTATGATGCGCCTCTATACAGTGGATTACAGCTTCGCTCTCTTTAAACTTGCGAGCCAACTCAACACCGATAGACACGTGAGTACCTTCTACTTCGTGGTCTACAGCCTTACCAAGATCATGTAATAATCCTGCTCTACGAGCTACTTTCTCATTAGCACCAACTTCAGATGCCAACATGCCAGCGATGTAAGACACTTCTAATGCGTGATTCAATACATTCTGACCATAACTAGTACGATATTTTAATCTTCCTAATACCTTAACGATCTCTGGGTGAATATTATGAATGTCTGCATCGAAGCAAGCATTCTCACCAGCTTCTTTGATAGTTTCTTCTACATCTTTTTGTACTTTCTGGACCAATTCTTCAATTCTAGCTGGATGAATACGTCCATCGAGAATTAATTTCTCCAACGCAATACGCGCCACTTCTCGCCTAATAGGATCGAATCCTGACAAAGTAATTGCTTCTGGAGTGTCATCTACTATGAAGTCAATACCTGTAGCAGCCTCAAGTGCTCTAATATTTCTACCCTCACGACCAATGATACGACCTTTCATCTCTTCACTAGGAAGAGTAACTGTACTAGTAGTTACTTCGCTAGTGTGATCAGCAGCACATTTTTGTATTGCTAGAGTGATAATATTTCTAGCTTTCTTATCTGCTTCTTCTCGAGCTCTATCTTCAATCTCTTTTGCTAACTTAATAGCTTCGATTTTAGCCTCTTCAGTATATCTATCAATGATAACCTGTTTGGCTTGTTCTGTAGTCATTTGACTGACTTTTTCTAATTCTTTAATAATTGAGCTCTGCAACTCATCAAGCGCATTTTCTTTGCTATTCAATGCTTCGATCTGATTGTGAACACGTTCTTTAGATTGCTCTAACTCTTCAAGTTTTTTATCTAAAGATTCTTCACGCTTAGATAGCATCTCTTCTCTAGCATATAGACGCTCTTCACTACGTTTTGCCTCTTCTCTACGTTCTTTATTCTCTTGCTCAAACGTAGACTTGAGAATATTTATTTCTTTATTGGTCAATTCGACCTGTTCTTTCTTTATTTTTTCTGCTTGTGCATGTGCCTCTTCAAGAATTCTATCTGATTCTATTTTAGCTGATTTAGATTTCTTATTCATCACAACGGCATAGACACCATATCCGGCACCGACGCCAACTGCTAACATAATTATAGATAAAATAATTGGTACTACAACAGGAACACTTGCACATAGCGTACTAAAACTTGCTATGTTCATGTTTACCTACCTCTTATGTCGCATTACACGACATCTTAATTATAAACTAAAATAAACGTCTTTGTCAAGTGAGAATGAAAAATATTATAAATTATATAAAATAATACTATATTGTTTGTATATACAAAAAGAAGAACACACTACATATTGTGTTCTTCTAATTTTCTAATCATCAAGTCTAATAACCTCAATATTCTCTACTACGAAATTGATTAATTCTTGTAGATTTATTTTGGCTTCTTCCTTTTCACTATCTTTAGTTTTTGGTTTGATTATAGGATTGTCTGGCAAGAATACAGTACAACAATCTTCATAAGGCAAAATACTAATATTAAATGTACCGATATCTTTAGCTATAGATATAATTTCTTCTTTGTTAAAGCTAATGAGAGGTCTAAGTACAGGATACTCTGCTACTGCATTAGTGGTAGTCAAACTTTCTATTGTCTGACTAGCTACTTGACCTAAACTCTCGCCTGTGATGATAGTCTTGTATTTGTATTTCTCACATAGGATATTAGCTACTCTAATCATAGATCTGCGGAGTAAATTGATCGCATACTCTGTATTACAATGGATATGGAATTCTTCTTGAAGCTTGGTCATAGAGCATATATACATATACTTTGTACCGATAAATTTTCTGATAGTCTTAGCTAGATCTATTACCTTCTCTTTAGCCTGAGGACTAGTATACGGGAAACTATCAAAATGCAATAAATCTTGTCTTAGTCCGCGCTTAGCCATACAGAATCCTGCTACCGGACTATCTATTCCTCCGCTAAGTAATAATAATCCATCTCTATTCTCACCTAATGGTAAGCCTGAATAAGCATAAATAACATCATAGAATATATAAGTCTTACCAGTCTCTCGAATGTCTACATGAACAATGGTTTTAGGATTGTGTATGTCGACCTTTGCATTAGGATTATTATTTAATATGAGTTCTCCCAAATCTGCAGCGAAATCGTTTGACCTAATAGGGAAAGATTTGTCGGCACGATTGACATCACATTTGAACGTATTATCAATCCTGATATCTCCTACATAATCACGAATAATATCTACATTATTATCAATCTCTACCGCTTTAGATATTGAATGAACACCAAATACGCATTTTAATGTGTCAATAATAGTATCTTCGTCTTCATACTCTCTTACTAATAATCTATTTTGTATGTTTTCGATTTTGCACGAAAAATCTTTAAGAGCAGATTTAATATTGTTATATAATAATTTTAAAAAATATTTCTTATTTCCGCCCTTTAAGTGAATCTCACTAAATCTTATTAAAATTACATTATTCATTTCTTTATCCTACCTATATATTCACTAACACAGTCTGATAATGATATTGCTACATTCTTGCAGTCGTCTACGCCAATATCTCCACCAAAACTTAGTCTCACAGCACCCTCGATATATTCTTTAGGCACTATTGAATCCAATACTCTATTAATTTTAATCTTGCTGTTACATGCAGATCCTGTACCAATGATAATTCCCTTAGCTTCTAACATATGCTGAATTGTTTCGCCCCTAACACCTTTGAAACAAACAGATATTATATTGTCTACACAATTATCATCTGACACTAATACATATTCGCCAGACAAATTGTATATAATAGCCTGCTTATGCTCGGAATAATCATGTATCTCTAAATCTTCTAGAGCCTGTCTAAAAGCTAGTATGCCTGACAAATTCTCAGTACCAGCTCTAAGATTCATTTCTTGACCTCCGCCATGTATGAGAGGTTTGAACTTATCTTTATTCGCTATATATAATGCACCTACACCTTTAGGTCCATTAATCTTGTGTGCAGATATAGTATAATAGTCAACGTTGAGTTTATTTAGATTAAAATCAAACTTGCCTACCGCCTGCACTCCATCAGAGTGTATTGTTATATTAGGATTGTATCCCTTGATCTTCTTAGATATAGATGCTATATCATTAATAGCGCCCGTTTCATTGCTCACATGAATAATAGAAATAAATGCCACACTATCGTCTAACTCTTTATATAATAATTCTTCATTAATGCTACCATTCTTATTGAGTGGAACAAAAATAATATTGTAACCTAATTCTTTATAGTATTTTGCAGTTTCGTATATAGAACTATGTTCTCCTGCTGAGAATATATATTTCTTATCTTTTCTAGTAATGCATGCTGATAGTACAGAATTGTTACTCTCACTAGCCGATCCTGTAAAGATAAATGTAGATCCTGCTCTCCCTTTAAAATATTTTATAAAATATGCTCTAGCATCTTCTATCAATTTCTTTGATTTGGTAGCTGGCGCATACAATGAACTAGGATTGAAAAAATACTCACTAGCTTCGATATATCTGTCTAGTGATTTTTGACTAATCTTAGTAGTAGCTGCATTATCAAAATATAACATATGCTTTATTATATCACAAAGTTTATATTTTGACAATAGTTTAAGGAACTAGATTCAAAGATTTTCCTAATCCAGCACCATCAAGATACACCTGAGGTACTTTGCCTACAATAATGCTCTCTGCTAATAATACTTGATTGGCAGAAAATATCTCATATGATTTTATTGGCAATACAATACTCACGTGTACATTTATATACAGAAATAATGCATGTTTAGTCATGTTAATACCCACCGAATCAAATTCACTCACAAACTCACCGCTGACCGCACCAATCGGCACTAATCTTAAAGACAATAGTGGACCATGCCCTATAAAGAAAGGAATACCTGATAAAGTACCCAAATGTAGTTTTAGCCCATCTCTTCCCATATCTTTCATTAAGAATTGAGACTCTTTCACTATCTCACGAGTGATACTATTTATTTCATATTGATTAGCCGAAAATGATAAGATCTCTCCTTGGTCTGTATAATGAATGTCTATGAGTGCATCATAGCTCAGCGTCTTATTAATAACATTGCTAACGGCTAGATTAATAGATCTCTCAATCAGAGATCTTACTTCTGCTTCTGAATAGGTCTTAATGATAGGACTCGCTACGAATAAATAATAACTTAATAAAATAGACAAAATGAAAAAAACAAGAATAATGATAGTAATTTTATTCTTATTTCTTTTCACTTTCATATATTATTGTATTTTTTAGAAATATTATTATCTCAATTCGACTAAATTGTACAAAATATTCAATGTCCTCCTCGCTTAGTTTTACTGCTAAATATCAGTGCAAATATGAACGAGGCAAATATTGCCATAGCAATACCTCCAGCCGCAGCACTTAGTCCGCCCGTGAATATTCCGATTAATCCATATTCTTTGCTTGCCATGATAGCGCCACGTGCAAGAGTTGCACCAAAACCAATAATAGGCACTGTAGCACCAGCCTTAGCAAATTCTTTGAATGGAGCATACACGTTAAATAATTCTAATACCATACCAATAACCAAAAATAATACTAAGATTCTAGCAGTTGTAATCTTGGTTCGTATTACTAGTATCTGTGCCAAGAAACATATGAATCCGCCTACTAGAAACGAAATCACATAATCCCAAATGTTTATCATGTATTACTCCTTTTATCTACATATTCCAATTCTACCGCATGAGCCACACCAGGTATTGTATCACCTTGCTGTGCAGTTGTCGTGCTCATTAACGCCCCTGTAGATACTAATAATACCTTTTTGTACTCACCACGTGATAGTTTGTACATGATATAAGAATTAAGCACACTAGCGCTACACCCAGCACCACTACCACCCATGAATACACGTTCAGTTTTATCATATATCATACAGCCACAGTCTGAATAGTTTTGCTTCATCTTAACACCTTCGTGCTCCATTAGATCGATGAGAATTTCACTACCAAGTTTACCTAGATCCCCTGTAGCGATGAAGTCGTAGTCATCTATAGTCTTGTTATTATTCTTAAGGTGTTCCAATATCGTATCAGCCGCAGATGGCGCCATTGCAGCACCCATATTGTTTATATCATTGACACCATAGTCTATTACTTTACCAAAAGTTACAGAATTAACCTTAATATTACTCGGTGTATTAGATACTACACTAGCACCACCGCCCGTAATAGTCCATTGCGCTGTAGGTGGTCGCTGATTACCTAATTCTAGCGGGAATCTATATTGACGCTCTGCACTACTAAAATGAGTACATGTACCAGCTACGACATTATTCGCCAATTTATTATCTATAAATATGCTAGCCAACGCTAAAGATTCTGCCATAGTAGCACAGGCTGAATATACTCCAATAAAAGGAATACTAAGATCTCTAGCAGTGTATGAGGAACTAACTATTTGATTAAGTAGATCTCCGCCAAATAAAAAATCTATATCCGAAGTTTTTAGCCCTGCTTTATCTATTGCCCCTGTAATAATATTTTTTAGTAGTTTTCTTTCACTTTTTTCAAATGTTTTTTCTTTTAGCGTATCATCTTGAATTACATAATCAAAATATTCTTTTAGCGGCCCTTTACCCTCTAATGGCCCAACCATACTATATCCTGCTAATAAATATACATTATTTTTCATTTTTATAGTCTGCATACTCTCTCCTATAAAAACATTCCTATAAATCCGCATACGATAGAGCCGACTACTCCACATACAATTACTGGCCCTGCAATAGTGAACATTTTGACACATATACCATAAATAATGCCTTCTTTCTTAAACTCTATAGCAGGACTAGATATAGAATTAGAAAAACCAGTAATCGGTATTACAGATCCAGCTCCACCCCATGCTCCTATCACGTCGTATACTCCAATTCCTGTCAAAAAACAAGTAATAAATATAATAGTCATCAACATACAAGTGGACACTTCACTCTCTGCTAATTCTGGATACCAAAAACTATATAAGTCAAATAATCCTTGACCTATCGCACATATTAAGCCTCCTAGCACGAATGCTTTCAATAAACTTGGCCAAGCCTTTGTCTTAGGGATTTTAGACTCCACATAAATATTAAAATTTTCATTTCTTTTCTCTTGATCCATAATAACTCCTAATCAATTATGATCAAGAATATAGATTTTATAATGATAATTTAATAATTTTAAATATTTTTGATAGTTTTAGCCATACTAATCGTATAAAAGGAGCAATTTATTATGCGAAAAATTATACCCATTTTAGTCATATCTAGCATTGGATTATTATTAACAGGTTGTAATGGTCAAATGAATACTAATAATCTAAAAGACAATGTTGATACTTTTTTTACTTCCGTACATGACTATCTAAATGCCGCTAAGAATCCTACTATCACTACATTAAATAAATATGTGGTTAGTATTGAAGACGATTTAGATACCAAAGACGACACTACACTAAACGCCTTAGAAGATCAAGCAATATCTTCTGAAGAAGATAATAGCGATCAAGAGATCGTCAATGAAGATAACACTATATCTAATGATATTTCCGATAGCGATGTGGATAGCGATGACGATGAATCATCTAATGAGATCTCTACTCTCTATTCATTATCTTCAGATATAGAAAAATCTTGTGATGACTTTTGTGAATTAAAAGAAGACATTACTGATGCGATATTAGAAACAGAAAATTTATTAATAAAAATACAAAATAAAGAAATTGATTTAACGACTGAACAAAAAATATTTCTAATAGAACAATCCAATCAATTAAAAACTCTCGCTCGAGAACTAAATAAAACAACTAATGAATTATCATTCCATTTAACTGACCTAAGCAATCTACAACAGACCAACGTAGATTCAGACACTCTCAGTCTAAGATATTTAATGGTATTGAATAATTTAATGAATGGTAACGAATTATTATCTAATAGTCTAATGTCGCTTAGAATGCTGAACAATATATCATATCTTCAACAAATGAATGGTCTAGACAATAATTCTGCCAAAATCTTGTATGGATTCCAAAAGAATAACGAGCCGCCTATTGTCAAAGAATATGAGATCAACCAAGATGGTGAAATTACTGAAAATAGCGTGGAAGTAGAATCAACTACAGACGATCAAAATAGTGCTACAGATTCCTATCCTACTACAAATTTAAAAACAAATATCGATACTTATGGTCCTAATTATAAAAATATAGACACATTCTTTAATACTGCATTATTAGATAATGAATTTATGTATGGTGCAGGCGGATATCCAATGAATGGAATGTATGGAATGAATCCATATACGAATCAGTACAATCAATATGCTCATAACAATCAACAAGTTCTAAATGATAACCAGATAGTTGATAATAATGAAAAAAATAATAATATTGATGAAGATTATGAAAAAAATCAAAAAAATGAGTCAAAAAAGGTGAAAAAATCAAAGTTTTCCAAAAATATTGATACTTACAAAAATGAAAATACCCCAGATCTAAAATCTAGGATATCTGATATTAAAACCTCTATCAAGGGATTCTTCTCAAAAATTTCGCCAAACAAAGACAATATCAAGAACCCATTATTTCGAGAAATAGAAGACTAAACAGTAATATTATTCTTCATGTCTAATAATATCTTGTTCTCAATTCGACTTACTTGAACTTGGCTAATGCCAAGTTCTTTTGCTATCTCGCTCTGTGTCTTATCTAAATAGTATCTCATTATTATTACTTGCTTTTCCCTAGCAGATAAGGTAGAGATCATTTCTCTAAGAGCTAATTTGTTTACCATATTCTCTACATTAAAATCATCTGCTAGCCGATCCATAATACACATAGAATCATCTTCGCCATTATATTGCTCGTTTAGAGATAGTGGTGATGAGTTAGCTTCTAATGCTAATATTATATCATTTCGATCTAACTTTAGCTCGGTAGATATTTTCTCCAGCGTTGGATTCTCGTTATATAGTCTAGAATATTCGGATATATAATTTTTAACAATTACTGCATTATGTTTGATGCTTCTAGATACTTTGACACTGCCGTCATCTCTTAAGAATCTTTTGATTTCTCCCGCGATCATAGGTACTGCATAGGTAGTGAATTTCACATTAAAACTAGGATCATAATTATTAATAGCTTTAATAAAACCAAGCGCACCTAATTGATAGAGATCGTCATAATCCACGCCTTTATTAAGATATCTCTTGATAATGCTTTTAATTAATGGAGAGTTGATCGTTATTAATTGCTCTTTAGCTAGATTATCACCATTTTTCGCTAGATCTAATAAAGTAAAAGTCTCTTCATTAGTTAGCATTACTACAACCCCACTACGTCTTTTTCTAACGATTTATACATATTAACCGTTACACCATTTTTGCATATTACCTCTAGTTTGTCCATGAAACCCTCCATTACAGTAAAGCCCATGCCACTACGCTCTTCGTTAGGCTTGCTGGTGTAAAAAGGTGTAAGCGCCCGCTCAATATCTTGTATACCGATACCATTATCAGAAATACTGATGAATATTTTATTATCTTCTGTACTAACTTTGATTGTAATATTACCTGCTTTTTCAGGATAAGCATGTACTACCACATTGGTAACCGCCTCGCTTACCGCAGTCTTAATATCTGTTAGTTCTTCTATAGTAGGATTCAATGGCAATATGAAGTTCGCTACTAAATTTCTGGCGAATGCTTCATTCTCTGGGATTGCTTTGAATTTTGCTTCTAATACATTTTTCATTTTCACTCCTTATACAATCTTCGGCATAATCTCATACAGACCAGCCATTTTGAATATTCTCTCTGCGTTCCTACTTGGATTGGTAATAAATATTGGTTTATTACATTCCTTCATCTTCTTGTATCTACCTATGAGCACTCCCACACCTGTACTATCCATGAAGGTCATTTCTGATAAATCCATCACAATCTGTAAGAATCCCTTTTGTGTATCCAATAATGTATCTAATGTTTTGCGAACAGACTGCGCGGTATATTCATCTAGTTCGCCACTAAGCATTATATATAAAGTTTTGTTCATTATTCTTGATTTAACTTGCATATTTCTCCCCTTGACTACATTCTATCAAATCAAAAGATAAAAAAAATAATAAGATTTGTTGAAATCCTATTATTTTTGTAGACTATTGTAGAGTTTAATTAAGAAGTATCGCCACTATAATCGATATAATGATAAATATTGACGCTATCAATCCAAAGATCTTCCAGCCATTTTTAGGTATTGAATTAATCTTCCCTGTCTGACCATTCATTACTAATCTAAATTTTTTCTTTTTGTTTTCAAGATGTATAAAATATACAGGCAACAATGAATAATTATATTTAGCATCTGTAATCTTAGTGTCTAAATCCATTGTAACTATAGATTTTGCCAAGTGTTTATTTACAATCTTATTTCTAATCTTTGTATCTAATACATTTCTAACATTGCGATAAATGTTTTCTAATGATTGATCTGGATACTCTAATATATATCCATTCATAAAGTCTGTAGAATACTTCACTGACTCTTGGTGTTCGTATGGTAATATTTGATTGATTTCAAATTGTTTTATATTTGAGTTTGCTTCCATAGCAGCGTTTTCTAAATTGCAATTAATATTACCAGATACAGGAATATTGACTATTTCAGTATAAGATCTACCATTTTTATCTCGACGGATCCTAGTATCTCTTAATATACCTTTGTAATTAGAATTAGATTTAATATCAAAGACATAACTATTAATATATACTCCATCAATAGACTTTTCTGATAACACTCGCAATGTCGACTTGTCAGAAAAGAATGAAGATTTTATTTTTTTCTTAACAATCTCTAATGCATGAGTCTTATCAAATGAAAAAGGAATAATCGAATCAATTAGTAGATTCAACTTATTATTTGTATCAACTATCTCACTATTGCCACAATATGGACAATGTGTCTGTGCATGATATTCATCTAGTGCTATATTAGCACCACAAGATATACATTTAATATGTCTTAGTTTGCTTATAGCATCATCATTTACTCGCGGATTAACTGCATTTTCATCATATATTCTTTTCTCAAACCAAGGCTCATAATTAATCTCGAATTTTGAACTGCAATTTTGACAAACATTTGCTTTATCTTTAGGACTAAATATAATTACACTACCACAATTCTTACAATTATTCATGTTTATATTATATCAAAATAAATCATACATTGCAATCATAAATTCTATAAAACAAAAAAATAGCAAGTTTACTCTTGCTATTTAATGGAGCTAGTGAAGGGACTTGTCGCTACTCACCAATTCACGCTCTGCCTGGCAAGGCATCGCTAATTCGATGCTACAAACAACAAGCAGTTGTTGTTTGCTTTACACATCTCACCCTCTCAGGGTTCGATTCCCTTATTAGTGATACAAAAAAAGCAGACTAATGTCTGCAAAATATGGAGCTAGTGAAGGGAATCGAACCCCCAACCTGCTGATTACAAGTCAGCTGCTCTACCGTTGAGCCACACTAGCAAAATTTCCTTAAATTAACCATTAAGGATGGTGGGAAGAGATGGATTCGAACCATCGAAGACGAAGTCGACGGATTTACAGTCCGTTGCATTTGGCCGCTCTGCAATCTTCCCATATACAGATCTCTTGTGTTTTCACATAAGAGTGGTGCCTCGAACCGGAATCGAACCAGTGACACAAGGATTTTCAGTCCTTTGCTCTACCGACTGAGCTATCGAGGCAAGTGGCGACCTGTAGGGGACTTGAACCCCTGACCTCCAGCGTGACAGGCTGGCGCTCTAACCAACTGAGCTAACAGGCCATATTGAATCTAGGATAGCCTTTCGGCTGGTGGGCCTTCACGGACTTGAACCGCGGACCGACCGGTTATGAGCCGGTTGCTCTAACCAACTGAGCTAAAGGCCCCTATCTTTCGATATTGCCTACCGACATTCTCATGTCAGTACGATATCTATTGTAACATATTTTTTATAAAAGTCAAAC
>JBKSNA010000057.1:0-17847 GCA_046882085.1 Clostridia bacterium | reverse complement strand
CTCTCTACCGCCATCGGTCAATCCAATAGCCACCCCATTCTCTATCTTGATTAGGCAATTATATGTTTTCTTGATACATTTCCTTAGATTTTCTTTAGATATTATCTTCTGAGTTCTAAGTAATTTGTTGACACGTATATTTTTTATCGTATCATGTATCTGATTTTCAAAGGTTGCCGCTGGAGTGCCTGTACGCTTAGAATACATGAATGCAAATACTTGATCATATTTGACTTTCTTAATTAATTTCATGGTGAGATTGAAGTCCTTCTCACTCTCTCCCGGGAAACCAACTATGATGTCTGTAGATAATGAAATATTAGGAATCGCACGCTTTACTTTCTTGATTAATGAATAATAATGTTTGATATCATAATGGCGATTCATTCTATGTAGTATCTCACTACTGCCTGACTGTACAGGAAGATGTAGAGCTTTAGCGACTTTATCTTCATTCTTCATTACTTTGATCAAATCATCGCTAAAATCCATAGGGTGCGATGTCATGAACTTGATCTTAAAATCACCTTCTATGGTACAGAGATGAGATAATAACTTACTAAAAGTCATGCCATTATCTAGATCTTTACCATAAGAATTTACATTCTGACCAAGCAATGTGATATACTTATAACCTTTGTCTTGTACTAGAGATCTTACTTCTTCATATATTTCTTCTGTAGGTCGACTCTTCTCTCTGCCCCTTACATATGGCACAATACAATAAGTACAGAACTTATTGCAACCATATATAATATTAACATAAGCATTCGTCTTATCATCTCTAATACAATCAGCTCTATCCATCGACGCAATAGGCGCCTCTATGATATCATGTACCTTAGGCTTATCGTCTAGACCTAATAAATATTCGCCTAAAGCATTCACATTGTGCGTACCTATTATAACATCTACGAAAGGTAGTTTTTGCTTTAGGTTGTATTTTCCTTTCTTTTGCTGAGGCATACAACCGCATATCGCGATAACTTTAGATGGATCTGCTTCTTTCGCGGACTTGAGTGTAATGATATTATTATATGCCCTATCTTCTGCTCCTTCTCTGATACAGCATGTGTTAAAAACAATGACATTAGCTTTGTCTATGTCATTAGTCTCAGCCATACCAAGAGATGAAAGAATCCCTCTGATCTTCTCTGATTCGTGTACATTCATTTGGCAACCATAAGTTACAACATGGTATAATTTTCCTTGATAATTCCTCATGTTAGTGATTATACTATAAAATTAGACTTTTTTCAACTATTTTCTGGCATTTACTAATTAAAATTAGTAATATAGCAAATACTACATTGATGAGAAAGAGTCGAAAACAAATTTTTCTTAATGTCTTTTTAATCATATCTATATTGATTGTGATTAGTTTTTTAAGCCTTGTCATATTTATAAGCATAATGTACAATAAATATGATCTTGACACAATAAGACTCACTAGTGTCAATAATGGTATACAGGTATACTCATCTAGTGGAGTCGACTCAACCTTATATAATACTGATCGGTCCATTATCAAAATAGATACTCTACCCGACTATGTGTTAGATGCCTTTATTTCGACAGAAGACAAGCATTTTTATTCGCATAAAGGATATGACTTAGGTCGAATATTGAAAGCATCAATTATCAACCTCTCAACTCGGTCAAAATCACAGGGAGCATCTACTATCAGTCAACAATTAATAAAAAATGCTCTGCTAACTAATGAAAAAACATATAGTCGAAAAATTAAAGAGATTATTCTATCTATCAAAATGGAAAAATCTTTCACAAAAGATGAAATTCTTGAGATGTATCTAAATACCATTTATTTTGGTGCAAATGCCTACGGTATAGAGAATGCCAGCAAGATTTATTTTAATAAATCTGCTAAAGATTTGACACTCAACGAAGCTTGCTGTCTAGCAGGCATCATCAAATCACCTAATCATTATTCTCCTAGAAACAACTACCATAGATCGCTTGATCGTAAAAACTTAGTCGCCAAAATGATGTATGATAATGATTATATTACTAAAGAAGAATACTCTAATGTTCTCAATATGCCAATAGAAGTGTCATCTAATCTGAATTTTGACTATAGTTATGAAGTCGAAGCTATTCATGAAGCCTGTGATCTACTAGGTATCAGCGAACGAGAATTAATTAATAATAAATATCAAATCATTACATTCAAAAATGACTCAATTCAACAAAAAATTATAGACTCTACCTCAGACGTTTTGTCTAATACTTTAGAAGATGATTTGAGTCTAGATAGTTTATCTATTATTACCAATACTAATGGTCAAATCATTGCATATTATGCTAATAGTCCATATGACTTACATAATATCTCTCGTCAGCCAGCTTCTACTCTAAAACCACTGGCGGTATACCTACCTGCTATCGAACACAACATATTGTCGCCAGCAAGCATGATATTAGATGAAGAAATTAATTATAATGGATTCTCTCCTAAAAACGCTCAGGGCAAATATCATGGCTATATATCAACTCGTCAAGCCATATCAGAATCACTCAATATACCTGCAGTAAAAACTCTTGAATATGTAGGATTCAATAAATCTCGTGATACCCTATCCAATCTAGGAATAGAGATCACCAATAGCGATATGAATTTGACGCTTGCTCTAGGATCAATCAAGAATGGCGTCAAGCCTATTACATTGCTAAGCGCTTATAATACATTAGCGAATCTCGGTACCTACCACAATTTAACCTTTGTAGACAAGATTTTAGATGAAAATAATAATATCATCTATTCGTACGAAGATTATTCTAAAGACGTCATTGACAAAGCTAGCGCATTTTTAATCACAGACATGCTAAAAGACACTGCCACAACAGGCACCGCGAGAAGACTCGCCGAACTAAATCTGCCAATAGCTAGTAAAACAGGTACCGCGGGCACCAGCACGATCAATACCGATCTATACAATATCTCATACACTACCGACCATACTATGCTGACTTGGATCGCTAACCTAAAAGACAATCGCCTACCTTCTACTCTTCATAGTTCTAATCAACCTACAGAGATTAATAAACGTGTTCTATCTAGTATTTATGCTCAATATACACCGGAGGATTTCAAAGCTCCAGATAATGTATCACGCCTTCCTTATGATATCGTAGCACTAGAAAACGATCATACTCTCATATCTCCAAACAATCTATCTGATAGATATATAGGATATGATTATTTCAAATTAGATAATGCTCCAAAAATAATAGATAATTCTTCTAAAATAGATTTCTCTATTGCACTAGATCGCAGTGGCGCTAGCATCAATCTAACTACTAAAAGAAATAAAATCTACAATATAATACGTGAAAAATCAAAAAGTTCGCACCTTTTAGATCAAATCAAAGACACGGACGGTGAAATAATCATCAAAGATCATGATGTATTTCAATACGATGAATTATCGTATTATATTGCAGATCAAGATAATCAGATTATTAGCGAAATAAAGAAAATCAGACCTAAAGATTATCTAGTATCATTATTCACTAATAATATCTTAAATAATAAAAAAAGATGGTATATCTAGTATTAAGATATACCTAATCATACATTATATATTGATCAATTTAATTAGCTTTTGGTAATAACTATTGCTATATTTTGATAAAATAACATTTATATTTAAGTCTGTATTGTCAAATGTCATATGATCAAAACATCCTAATATAAAATCACTATTATTAATTATTGTTGTATTGGGACAAACTGTCTCAAATATATCTTTTACTAATTCGTAATGCGTACAGCCTAATACTAGCGAAGGTATTTGATCTAGCTTATGGACTTTTGACTTTTTCTTGATGATAGTGTGCAATTTCTTCCGATCAAAAATATACTTCTCAATTTGTCGCGCTAATGTATTGTCTACTATTATATTATTGGACTTTAGATTAGATCGCGTAAGACGTGTGGCTAAGTACGGAATATTAGGATTGAATCTCATTTTAACTACATTATCATTACTGTTGATCATACTAGAAGATGCTGTATTGCAAGCAAGCACTACAATATCTACATGATATTGATTAAATAAGATATTAATAATATTCTCTACTCTAGATCGTATTTGTTTTCTTGATTTATTACCATATGGCATAAATTCATTATCTGCATAATAAATATAATTCCCTACCTTAAATCTGTCAATTAATGCATGTAAGACACTAATGCCACCTATACCACTATCCAATACTGCAATAGTTGGATTTTTATAATTTAACATATATATTATGTATGAATTTGAAAAAATATTGTGAAAGCACTTGATTTTTGTTAGAATGTATGCTAAACTAATCACTGAATTGGAGGTTTGTATGGCTAATATTAAATCAGCTAAGAAACGAATTGACGTTATCGATAGACAAACTGCAGAGAACAAGTCTTATAAGACAAAGATCGCAACTTATATCAAGAAATATAAGTCTGCTGTTGATAACGGTGAGAAAGATAGCGCTGCTACTCTTCTAAGTGAAGTTTTCTCACTAGTAGATTCTGCTGTGTCTAAAGGCATTTTGCAAAAAGCTACTGCTAATAGAAAGAAAGCTAGATTAAGCACTTACGCAGGCAAGTAATTAAAAGAACTCTATTTGATTATAGAGTTCTTTTTTTACGTTGTTTAAAGTATATCCATTATATATCGATTATCTTTTAGCCATTTCTCCGCTTTTTTGTAGTCAGGATAATATTGCCCTACCCTGTCCCAAAATGCTCTACTATGATTCTTGACTAAGATATGACTCAATTCGTGTACAATGATATAGTCTACCACAGGATTAGGACACATAGCCAAACGATACGTGAAATGTAGTCTATTCTTACCACTACAAGATCCCCAGTTGGTACGAGCGGACGATATTGATATTGATTGATATTCTACGTTCATTATTCTAGCAATCTCAGGTATTCTAACTGATAAATATTTCTTGAGTACTCTACGAAGATATGCTATTAGTTTTGCTTTAGAATCAATAATTGGAACTAAAATACTGTCAATATCAATTTTTACTCTTGTAAAATCAGATAATTCAATACGATACTCTGCTCCAAATAATGGCAGTATCTCGCCGTTTGAGAATTTGATAGGTGGATATTTAATATGAGTCTTACTTTCTACTCGTTTTTTTATTATCCATTCCGCTTTCCTACATATAAAGTCAAAGATCTTACTTTCTTCACATCTATATGGCGCACGTACGAAAAAATCCCCCTTAGAATCTATCACTAAGGATATAGATTTTCTTTTTGAATAAATTATTTTACTTGGATTTAATAAATTAGATTCCATAATTAAAATATTAGTGAATATAATGCATTTTGAGGTGTAATTTTACCAGACTTGATCTTATAGTCCAACTCTACATATTTTGCATATAAGTCTAGATAGTACTTAATACCATTCTTAGCTATTGCCTGCCTTGACATTTTAATAGCGTATGGCTTGATCGCCAAGATCTTACTTAGTTCTTCATCGTTCTTACATAGTGCTATATATTGCATTCGTTTAAAATACTTACCCATGAACGAATAGAGTTCAGACATTGACTGGTTTTTAGACATCTCTAAAATTATCTTTTGATAACTATTATAGTCCTTGCTGTCAATTGCGTTAGTAAGCATATAGATAGCATAATCTTGTGAATTAGATACTAAATTATTGATAATATCCATAGTGATAATTTTATCGTCCATAGCGTATGCTGATAATTTTGCTAATTCATTAACAATTTTAGACATTTGACCACCGCATACTTCGATGAAATAATCCAATGCGCGCTCTTCTATTGATAGTCCATTCTTTGCACAATAATTTAATACATATTTTGATATATCCGACCTATCAAGTGCTGAGCAATCAATAATCTCTGCATCTAGTTTGTCTGCATTGACACAAGCTACCACTACTCCACTATTGTCAAATTTGTAATTATTCAAAAATTTTACCAATTCAGAATTGATATTATCTACCACTACTAGACGATACTCATTGATCATCGGCAATGCAGAAATAATAGCATCGAATTCGTTAGTCTTCATCTTCTCTGCGTCAATTTTAATATAATTAAATTCTTCTAGTTCCTGAATTAATATAGCTTTCAGATTCTTGATTGCTTGCTTAATTAGGTAAAAGTCTTCACCTTTTATATTGTAGATATTAGCTATATTTTCCTTCAGTTCTTTGTTCATGTTGATAAATTTCATAATTACTCCTAATATTACTAAAATTTGCCGATTTGTCAATATAATAAACAACAAAAGATTAATACTACAATTGGGATTGTAGCCATTATTTTATATTGGTATTTGGCAGTACATAATCTACTGAATATTAGTAACAATACGAAATATATTACTATAACGATAAAATGGAATGTAATAGTGGCAAAGTTCGCTATTGGAAGATTACCTAATATGTTTGATATTAAGGCTATAAAATCGAATATGAAATTAACAGGATATAAGCAATATCCTATTATTGGAATAATAAAAGATAATAGTGATACCACGAACGCAATTACGAATCCGATAGTGAATATTGGTATTATGATAATGTTTGCAAATATCGATATAACATTTAAAGTCTGAAAATAATATGCCATTATAAATACTAATATTAATGTGGTCGCAAGACTCATTGCTAAGCTTTCTGCTATCACTTTAGGGAATTTCATCGCAATAAGTCCGTTTCTTAGTGGCTTGTATAATATAGCGATACCAAATGCACATGAAAAACTCATCAAAAAACTAACATCAAACACCGATAATGGATTGATCATGAATATGACTATTCCTGCCAAAGATATGGCATTGTAACTGTCATAATCTCTATGTAATAAATTGGCCATCATCAATACTAGTGCCATTATACTCGCACGAATTGCTGATACGGTAAAATTACACAGCGACAAGTAAGAGAGCAAAAACAGTGCTACAACACCAAATTGTACCCAACCATTAATCTTGCACTTACGTAAAATAAAAAGTAAAATCCCTACTATAATGCCTACATGTAGTCCTGATACTGCTAGTAAGTGTGCCACACCAGATAGTCGATACGAATTATATAGACTCTCCATCAGCATTTCTTTCTCTCCGAACAATGATGAATAGACTAACTCAACATTCTCATTAGTAAGCCCTAGCGAAATGTTGTCTTTGACTTTCGCTTTGATTATCTCTGCGAAAGTCTTATCTACTCCATCTATTTCTATTGCGCTAATGTTTGTGGTCATTGAGTATTTGGTATTATTAGCATACATTCGAGCATTCGGAGTGTCATATGAGAATAGATTATTATTATAGAATTTTAATGGCGCGAAACTAATATTCGCACCAATCTCAATGCCTATAAACAAGCCATCATAATCGTATATATAAATTATTATATTCGTGTTGGCATTCTTGTCATCAAATTTTACACTGTCTGCTTGAACAGTTATCCTTCCGTCGGTCGGTCTATCTATTTGATATATTCTAGCGCTAATTATATCTGGTTGCTTGGTTTGTTGATTATTAAATGATAAGACTGCTAAATTATACGCTCCAGCACCTACCAAAAATGCAACAAGCGGTACTATTAGGTATTTGGGCTTTTTCTTGAATATTGCCAACAATAGCAATAATACAAAAGCCACAATGCTAATAGACAAGCAAAAAACTAAAAATGATTCTACATAAAATGCAAACAAACTTCCTAACAATAGGAATGCAAAGCTTAAACATATTGGTCGATAATTGAACCATCTTTCTCTCATCGTCTTCATTATAACATAAAATTTGAAAGAAATTAAGTAAAATACTTGAAATATGAAAAAAAATGTGTTATACTATCATCGTTTGGTAATTATGGCCTTATAGTCTAGAGGTTAGGACGCGACCCTCTCACGGTTGAGACCGGGGTTCGATTCCCCGTAGGGCTACCAGCTAAAGCACTCTTTTGAGTGCTTTTTTGATGATTATAGAAAAAACTCTCCACTAGGAGAGTCTTTTTTAAACTTGATGTTTTAATACCTTTTTCTTAGCGTGTCCATCTATGATGAGATATAGTCCTAATAATAATATAAACGCACCAATGATCATGCTGAATAAAGAATTATATTTGGTCATATCATCTGTGACCATTACTGATAATATTGCGATCTGAGTCAATACTAATCCATTGAATGCTGTAGCTAGACTACTAAGTCTATACTCTTTTACTAGAAGAGTTTTACCCTTAGCACG
The DNA here is from genome assembly GCA_046882085.1 of Clostridia bacterium. Classification (GTDB taxonomy): domain Bacteria; phylum Bacillota; class Clostridia; order Christensenellales; family UBA1242; genus Onthoplasma. The sequence goes on along the minus strand of JBKSNA010000057.1, from coordinate 9,581 downwards.
TACTGCTCCTACAATAGATGTTACTACATTGATAGCTGAAAATAATGCGATAATAATAGCGATGATTAATGTATATTTAGTGTTGGTAGGATATACTACCTGCAATACTGCATATAAGATGTAAAATATACTAGATACAGCTATAATGCTACCACCCTGTATATATCTATTGCAATCATGAATAGAATCTTGATTCTTACTTAATCCATGTGTACAATTAGCTTTCACTACACCTATCAAGACATTATAGATAGCGATAGCTATAAGCAGACCTGATTTGAATATGATACCTACGATGATCTTAAATAAAAAATATAGCAAGTTCTTTATAATATTTACCTTGCCGAAAAATACTATTTTTTTCTCATCTGGGATTCGCTTGAATGCTTTGATCAAATCGAACATATAATTTTATTATACCAAAATCTACAAAAATTTCAAGAAAATAATCAATATTTATATGCAGTTATCAAAAATTTTATGATTATTTTATAATAACACAAAAAAATACTGCTAAATAGCAGTATTTTTTTAATATTGTTTGCCGAAATAAACTCTGTATTTGCTATTTTTACCACAATAGATGCATTTATGCGTATCATCATATGAATGAATTACACGAGTCTTAATTGTAGTATTTTGTTTGATCTCAGTCTCACAGTCTGATTCTCCGCAATGATAAGATAGCGCTACTTTTTTATTATTAATAGCGTCTACCATCTCGTCATAATTATCTGTCTCTACTATTGCGCTATTGAAGTTCTCACATGCTTGTTTATACATATTCTCCTGAATATCTGATAATACTTGAGCAATAGATTGCTCTATACCATCAAGTGCTATTTGAGATTTTTCAAAATTATCTCTACGAACAATAGTAGCTATGCCATTCTCAATATCTCTAGGTCCGATCTCAATACGTACAGGTACACCCTTCATTTCGTATTCGTTAAACTTCCAACCTGGAGTGTTGTTAGAGTCATCAAGTTTTACGCGAATACCATTATTCTCTAATAATTCCTTCACTTCTTGGCACTTCTCTAATACGCCTTCCTTCTTGCTGGCAATAGGAACGATCACTACTTGTATTGGCGCTACATTAGGTGGCAATCTTAATCCGCGCTCATCGCCATGTACCATTACTAGAGCACCGATTAGTCTAGTACTCACTCCCCAGCTAGTAGAATAACCATATTCAAGTTCGCCATTCTTATTAAGGAAACGAATATTACTAGCCTTAGCGAAGTTCTGTCCCAAGTCATGAGTAGTACCTGCCTGCAAGCACTTACCATCTTTCATGATAGCTTCCATACCATATGTAGCCACTGCTCCAGCGAATTTCTCATTAGCAGTCTTTCTACCTGTTAGAGTTGGTATAGCCATAAGGTTCTTCAAGCAATCTGAATAAGTCTTGAGCATTACCTGAGTATCTCGCTCTGCGTCTTCTGGTGTGGCTTGTACAGTATGCCCTTCTTGCCACAAGAATTCACTAGTACGCAAGAATGGACGGGTCGTCTTCTCCCAACGCATTACATTACACCATTGATTCATTACCATTGGTAGATCTCTATATGACTTGATCCACTTAGAATACATATCACAGATGATTGTTTCACTAGTCGGACGAATGATTAGTTTCTCAGCTAATTCTTCACCACCCGCATGAGTAACAACTGCTACTTCTGGAGCGAAACCTTCTACGTGCTCTGCTTCTTTCTTTAAATAACTCTCTGGTATTAGCATTGGGAAGTATGCATTTTGCACACCTAATTTTTTAAATTCTCTATCTAGATATCCTTGAATGTTTTCCCAGATGGCATATCCATATGGCTTGATAACCATAGTACCCTTCACTGGACCATAGTCTACCATATCGGTCTTCAATACCACGTCAGTATACCATTGTGGGAAGTCTGTATTCATATCTGCTATATCTTGTACAAATTGTTTATTCTCCATCGTTTTCATCCTTTTTATTAAATTCTTTCTTTACCATTATAATCTTTCCTTTAGCTTTTTCCAAGTCTTTTAGGCAACCTTTAGCTAATTTGCAACCTTCTTCATAGAGTTTTAGGCTCTCGTCTAGATCACAACCTTCTTCTAAGATCTTAGCGATCTCTTCTAGTCTCTTGATATCCTTCTCTAACATAATGTCTCCTTTCGTGTAATAGTAGCTGAATATTTTGAATTATTTGTAGTAATGTCTACTTCATCTCCAATATTAGCATTGATCTTTGATATATTAGTATTATCTATTGTAACATAAGCATATCCCGATCTTAGTATCCTCATCGGATTCAGCTTATCTAGTGTGTTAGTAATCATATCAATACTATGCATAGTATTATTTATCTTTTGATCCATACTTCGATCCACACGCGATATTAGCTCAGTAATATGTAATATTTCTCCATCAATATTAGATGAAATGATTCTGTCAATATTGGATATATAATAGTCAACATTCATGATCATTTCTTGATACTTGTTTTGTACACAGCTATGAAGATTAGATATAATATCGCTAATATATCTTTTGATCTCTAGTGAATCAAATGTTACCAATTCTGCCGCTGCACTTGGTGTCGGGGCTCTCAGATCGGATACGAAATCTAATATACTAAAGTCTGTTTCATGTCCAACCGCACTAATTAATGGCTTATTACATATGAAAGCCACTCTAGCCAATTCTTCATCATTGAATGGCATTAAGTCTTCAATACTGCCACCACCACGAGCCACAATTATCACGTCGACGTCTGTCATATTATCAAAATATGTGATACCCTGAATAATATCATTGACTGCGAATTTGCCTTGAACCTGAGCATCATATACATAAATATCTAGATTAGGATTTCGTCTAGTGGCAACATTCTTAATGTCTTGTAGCACTGCTCCTGTCTTGCTAGTTACTACACCAATACTATTAATATATCTAGGTATTGCTATCTTATGCTCTTCGCTAAATAGTCCTTCTTTTTCTAGCTTGTCCTTCAAAAGTAAAAACTGCTTGTAAAGTTCACCTTGACCGCACAACTCTATTGATAAAGCATTGAATGTCAGTTTACCACCTTGAGAATAATACTTGACATTGCCTCTGCATTGTACCATATCGCCGATCTGAAATTCTCCTATTGGATTAAACATCACACATGATAATAAATTATCCGTGTCTTTCAAGGTAAAATAGGCAATATTCCTAGTAATAGAAAAACTAGACAACTCTCCTGTAACCATTATGTCTTCTAGTATGACTTCGTTGTCTAATAAATCTTTAATTATTTTATTGACTTGCTTGACTGTAAGGACTCTCATTATTTAATAATCTGTGCTAAAAATCCATTGATAAATCTAGGACTTTTTTCTGTAGAGAACTTCTTAGCCAACTCTACTGCTTCATTGATCACTATTTCTTTTGGAGTACCTAAATAGTTGATCTCCACAATGGTAAGGATCAATATAGCCAAATCAATCTTATATAATCTATCAATAGTGTACCCTTTGAGATTATCAGATATTAAAGCATGTACTTCATCTTTGTGTTGAGAATATTCTTCTATTATTTTATTAGCGAACTCAGTTTTCTTTGAATCTATACTCTCGTCTTCTAAATCCGCACTAGGATTGAAGAATCTAGAATATATCGACTTGAATGCTAATTCTCTTTCATCTGTTCTTTTCATCTTATCTCCTTAAACGATAAAAACTCTCTCTAGATTTAGAGAGAATGTTTATCTGCGTCCATGATATGAACATTGATTGCCTTGATCTTCATAGGCACCAATGATGTGATACTATTCTTGACATTTTGTTGAATACGATATACTACGTCGTTCACTTGGCAGTCAGTAGTTACCACAACATAAATATCTATCAATATACCTAAATTAGTATACTTAATCTTCACACCTTTACCAATATTACGATTGAATAATCTTTTGATATTCAACTTGGTAGAATGATATACATCGATTACACCATTGATCTCTTTTGTCGCAAGACTTACAATAGATACGATCATATTCTTATTGATATAAGTATTGCATTCGTTTCTTGAACTTTTAATTTGTGGCATAATTATTTCCCTCTTATGTTATTATAGCACAAAGTTTTTGTTTTAGCAATTATTCTATAGAATAAAGTTTAAAATTTTATTCTGAAGGGATAATGATGATTTTGTCTATCTCTACACCTAATTGCTCAGTTACCACTGATGTAATTTGAGCCACTTCTGTAGCTGATAATTCTGCACTCTTGACAAATACATTCACATTGGCAGTAGATGAAGTAACAATCACGTCCTCAAATCCTTTACCAATGATAATTCCTTCTGTTACTAGTTCTTTCTCCATCTGAGATATTAGTGCCATTTTGTTATCTTCTGCTTCTTGTTTCGCATCTGCACTAGATGTAGCACTAGTAATGATAGAGTCATAAAATTGAATTTCTTGAGTTCTAGTAGATTCTCTCTCGTTTCTATATGTAGTGTAGAAATTAGCAGTACTACTACCAGCACTAGTTTGCGTGCTATTGCTTGACAATGAACTATTTAATGCCACATTAACATAACCTGTTACCAATAATAATGCTATCATAACTGATAAAATAATAATTTTTTTCTTTTTAGATAATGATTTCATATATACCTCCCCTAATCACTCGATAAGATCTCAATATTGCCACTCGATAGATCTATAATAGACTCTATCGCGTGCAAAAGTTTTAATTTTTTTGACGTGTCTTTTATTCCTTTTGCCGTTACCAATACTCCCTTAATACTTGGGAATTTTGTTAGATTAATTTTTGACTCTACTACTTCAGCCTGTCCCATATCCAATGTAATCAATACTCTAACATCACTTACCCCTCCAATATTTGATAATATTCCTTCTAAATCGCTTTCTAATTTATCTATATAAGTAGTAACATTCATCTCACTTATAGTAGAATTATCCGCTTTGGTTTTGGTTTGAAAATTCGATAAATAAATGAGTAACAATATTATGACGAATATTATGGCTACATATATTTCAATATGTTTTACTTTTTTTAATTTCTCTAGCCATTTAGGACTCGCTCGTTTTTCTTTATCACTCATTAAAAATTATCTCCTCATCATTTAATCCTGTAGTCGCATTAATCAATCTCGTAATGTATTCATAACTATTTATATGCTGTTTGTCCAAACTAATGACCATATTCTTTAGATCTACTACGCACGAATGGTATACTAATTCGTTGTTTTCGCTCGAATAATTGATATTAATGGTAATTTTAGATATTCCTTCTTTTTCAAGAGCGTCTATCAACTCGTTTTCTAAAGAATCTACTCTAGCGCTATATATATAGTTTAATAAATTTTGACTTATTTCATAATCTCGATAGTTAATACTAAAGTCATTATCATATTTCAAAATTTTCGTGATCGGACTAATTATTACTGCTACTACGAAAATAGCATAAATACTCTTTATATATTTATTAATATTGCCATTAGGAACTATGATGTCAATTATCACACCTAACAAAACTATACCTAATACACTTAAAATATAACCATTCATTATATCACCACATTTGATGTTATCATCACTAATCCTATAGATATCAAATACATGAACCCTATCGCTATTACGCAGGTGGATAACATTATTATCGACTTAGATGTAGACGACAAGAAATTACTAATCTTACTATCTCCAAGTGGTTGCAATACTGCAGACGTGAGTTTTAGTAATAGACTGCACACCACGATCTCTAAGACCGGACTAAGTATTGTCGTAATAATTATAAGTAGTCCTACTAGCCCTACAGAATTTTTAATTAGCAAGGTACTAGATAGTATCAGATCCATGCCATCGCTTAGATATCCGCCCATTATAGGGACATAACTTTTGATTGAATACTTCGCAGTACGAATACTTATACTATCAAAACTCCCTGCCGATATGCCTTGTATAGTAAAGATTGCAAAGAAAATAGTAAAAGTAAGACCTACCGCCCATTTGAACACACTAGATATAAAGTCGCTAAATTTATCTAACTTGATTGACGATGATATATTACTAATGATACTGAAGACAAAACTAAACAAAAATAAAGGTATTATCAGATAGTGAAAAAAGTCTGCTACATAGGTTGATATGATCGCCACAATAGGTTGAAATACTCCAGCACTAGCATGAGCACCCAATCCAATCATCAGTGTCAGCAATATAGGAAACAAAGCATTCATCTGCGATACCATACTAGTAATCGACTGACCTGTAGTCTTAGATAGATTGTTTATAATGCCTATCATCAATACGACTACAGCTAGAAAACAAACTAAATGTATGAGATCGCCGACTGACTTTTCGCTGAATTTACTTTTAATTCCATTGAGCAAATTAGATAGCACTCCTATAGCAATGATAATTGACAACATTGGCATATATTTTAGCACTAATTCTACTAGACTAGATACTAGACAACCTATGACAGAATCGTACTCTACAGCACTTTTACCTGAGATAATGGAATATACTTTGTCTTTGATATTTTTGATAGAGAAAATATTAGTATTCTTACTATTGAAATCAATGACTACCTGCTCTAGCCCGCTAAAATCTATTTCGCTTAATTCTTCTACTACAGTATTATCTAGATCGTTCATGAGCGAATATATCTTATTGTCGGTACAAAAGGTGGATAATGGTGATAATATGCTAAACAAACTAATTAATATTACTAATAATATTATAGTTCGCTTGTTGTATGACATTTGTTGCGCTCTTGTCATAATAACCCCACCACCATGTTTAGTACATTATTGATTATCGGTAGAGATATCATAAGAATAATAATCTTAGCAGCGAACAACACCTTGTCTGCCACGCTACTAGCGCCTGCGTCTACACAAATGTTTGCGCCGAACTCTGCAATATAACCTATAGCCACGATTTTCATTAAAGGGGTGAGAAGAGATGAATCTATGTTTGTTGTTTTAAATATGTTATGAAATCCGACCACTACTCCTTGCATACTCGATACGATCATTGTAATGATCAAAATACTACCAACTATTGAGATCAAGACTGCAATTTCCGGTTTAGACTGCTTGATCAGCATATGTGCAAAGACTGTAACTAATGCTATAGCTACTATTTTTAATAATTCAGTCATATCTACTCCTTAGAGTACAAACAATGTCTTCACAGTCTCAAATAGATCTTGCACTAGCTCTAACATCATAAGAAGGCTAATAATGAGTCCTGCCAGCGTTGTAACAGATGCGATCTCTTCTTTACCACAATGTTTCAGTATCTGATTGACTATCGATGTGATTAAACCTATACCAGCCAACTTAAATATAATTTCCATCTCTCCTCCTTATAATAGCAATATCGATAATCCTATTGAAAATAATAAAGATAACTTAATAATCAATGGACATACTTTTTCCTTTTCCTTACTTGCTTTGTCTAATCTAATTTGTACCATACTTAGAAACGTATCAATCTGTAAAATTTCATTCTTGACATCATATCTTCCTATACCTTTAATGATCATTTCTATTTCGCGATTTTCATCAGAGTCTAAATTTTTAATTTTCTCAAGATCTGTGTTGCCTGTATCAATATATTCCTGATAGCAATCTATGAAATTTATGAATACCTTATTAGTCTTCATTTCAGATAAAAAGTCGCTAATCTTTTTCTGACGAAATGATATGTTTATTTTAAACTGCTCTAAGAACAATTTAAGATTTGTATAAAAAATAAATTTTTCACTATATTGTTTACTAACTGCTACTGCGATCAGCATTATTACTGCTATTAGCGATATAATGAGCACCCACTTCATAATCACCTACAGTAAATACAATTAAGTTTTTCATCATATATATTAGTCATCGTCCCCGGGCCTTCATCATTAGATAACACTATGTATCTATCGAATATCTTATTATCAATCAAATAGTCAAACCCTCTTTTTTTCTTTAGTTGATTAATATCTAAGGCATGAATAGTAGCAATCACAGATACTCCAGAATTAATAGCATCAACGATAATTCTCATATCTCTATCTATATCAATTTCATCAGTAACAACCACATTAGGCGACATGCTTCTAATGCCATTTTTGAAGCCAAACTCTTTACTACAGTTGGTGTATATATCACAAAATCCGCCCATATCTAGTACAGGTATTCCATCAACTACTGAAGATATCTCACTTCTCTCGTCTACTATTAGTACATTCTTGGATATATTATGTCTGTAAAACTGATAGACAATATCTCTTAAAAATGTAGTTTTACCAGCACCAGGAGATGATATGATTAGTGTGTTTTTAATATCATTATCGCAAATATAATCATAGGCTAATAAACTACAATTTTTGATCATGTGCGGAATACGAATATTAACAGATTGAAAATCTTTTATTGTAGACACATTTTCCTTGTCGACTACAACAAATCCAGATAATCCTACCCTAATCCCTTTAGGCAAAGTGATATATCCATTAATAATCGAATCATTAAATGCATACAAAGATGACTGACTCGCGCGTTGAATAAAATTATCAATCATTGTTTTGCTAACAACTACGAATCCTCCTTTGTCATCTTTTAGATAATACTTTTTACTTTTGACAACAATAATAATATTTTGATTAACTCGCATACGGATCTCTGTAATGTCGGAAAAACTAAAACTCTTCACAATGAGATTGTATATATCTCGATCTAAATATTCTTTCAACATAGTAAAAGTTATTAAGACTACAAAAATAAAATGCATAAAAAAAATCAATACTACAAGAGTACTGATTTTTCGACTTTATTAAATTGTAAATTCTACAATCTCTCCATATATTCGCCTGTACGAGTATCTACACGAACTCTTTCGCCTTCATTTACAAATAAAGGTACTTGGATCACGAATCCTGTCTCAAGAGTAGCTGGCTTACCACCGGTCTTCACTGTATCTCCTCTAACTCCTGGCTCTGTCTTAGCAATAGTTAGCTCTACGAAGATAGGTGGCTCTACGTTGATTGGTTGACCATTGTAAAATTGTACATTACAATTAGTGTTCTCTACTACAAAATTAAGAGCATCTTTAACACTATCATAGTTGAAGGGGATTTGATCGTATGTCTCATTATCCATGAAATAGTATAATCCGCCTTCATTGTATAGATACATCATCTCTTTTCTCTCAATAGTGATGTCATTGATCTTCTCTGATGGATTGTAAGTACGCTCGATTACCTTACCTGTAAGCACATGCTTCAATGTAGTACGAACGAATGCTGCACCCTTACCTGGCTTCACATGTTGGAAGTCAACTACTAAGTAAAGATTAGGTTTCTTAGGATCGGTAGAAGTACCATCATCGAAAATTACACCTTTTCTAATATCTCCTGCTTGAATCATTATATTTTCTCCTTAATTATATTTTATACTTTATTATAACACATTTTTTGCATTTTGCCAACTAGTCAGCTAAGAAAAGTAACATTTTAGCATGATTTTTTTCAATTTTTACCAATGCTAACACTATGTTGTCGTCAACAAGTTTATATACACCATC
>JBKSNA010000056.1:0-4528 GCA_046882085.1 Clostridia bacterium | reverse complement strand
GAAAAAATGAAAAAATACTTGAAATTTTTCTAGTTTTATCATATAATAAAATCGGTTGTACTAGGTGGGGAGCTAGTGGTGCCCTGTATCCGCAATCCACTACAGCGGAGCTGATCGATACTCTGAGGGGTGTGCTCGGTTGTGTTGAGTAGTCTGTGTGTATGTTGAGATCAAGGTCTTATACAATATCGCCTTATGAACCATGTCAGGACCGGAAGGTAGCAGCATTAAGTGAGATACGATATGTGATATGAGGTAGCTTTGATGGAGTGCATGCTTATTATGCCAGCAATTGACTCATCTCGAAGTTGTCTGTACAACTATCCATTTAGACGAGTAAGTTTACTCGTCTTTTTTTTACGAAAACCAATCTCTTCGCTATCGCTTTTGTATAAAAAACAGACAGTCTAACTGTCTGTATATTCTGATTTGATAATTGTATATTTCTTAGCATATTGTTTACAAAGTGCCCTAATAAATAATATTAGAGATATTACCATAGGTATTGCTAATATTGATATATACACCAAACTGGTCATACCTATATTATCACCAAATACACCTAATAATAATGCATATAGTGAACTAATCGCAGCATAGCCAAAATATTCTACAGTGATTCTTATTGAATGTGCCCTATCAATATTTCTTTTAGGCGTACATACCTGTAGATAATTATTGATAAATATACGGCATGGAGTAAGAATAGCGCCCTGTATTAATGTACATGCTACAATCACCACAATTGTTATTATAGATGTAGGATTTGTTAAATACATAATACCACTAATCACAAATGAAATAATCGACATTGCAACAAATATTATAAGACTTCTTACACCGAATTTGAGATTGAATTTGAACTGATATTTACTAGATATACTAATTGCCAACTTGTATATTGCATATAGCAATCCAAATAGTGTGATTTGTATAGTATTAGAATCTACCAATTCTTGCAAATAAATCTTAAACGCAGAACCTGTAATAGACAAAGCGCCTCTCATCATGAATATAAAGAATAATAATGAGAGTAAGAATCCGGACATTAACAACTTCTTATACCCATCTGGTTTACGTGGTTTTCTCTTTTTGAGTTGAGTTGAAAGTTCAACATTTCTTTCTTGAAATTTAATCGGATCTACGAATACAAAAGAATATAAAATCGAGAATATCACTATACCAAAAGATATCCAATATGCAAGATATGCATTATAACTATAAATGTATGTTACCATTACTGCACCAAATGCTTCGATCATCTGGTAAATACTTAGTCCTTTGCCATACACCTTCTCATAATCTTTACCACGCTTGAGTGTATCTAGACTTTGATTAAGTATCGCATTGACCTTCACACCACATATGCAATATCCAAATGCCAAGAATATTGTACCTACCGCGAATGTGAAATACTGAGTACCAAATATGCACAATATTAAATATATAGCATAACCCGTTAGTCCGACTCTAGAACAAATCACAGGTTTCACATTCTGAAATAACCTATTAAGAGGAATACACATCAAGCACCCTGCCAACATTAGTATTGAGTCTAAGGCTATGATCTCTGAATTAGATAGACCTTTCTGTGTCGAGAAGAACATTGTAGAAATAGTCCATACAAAAATAACGTCCCATGTCAAAGCACAAAAAAGCGGGAAGAAATTAACATTTCTATTCATGAACTTTTGCATACGTTCTTCATTATTCATACTAATATGATAATACTTTGTAATTATCAAGTCAAATTAATACAATAATTTTCTTCATCAGACTCAAAAATGTATCAATCATTATAAAAAAAGAAGGAGCTACCCTTCTTTTTTATTTCGCATCATAGAGAGTCTTGCCTTCACTCACTTCCACTAAGAGTGGTACTTTGAGATCTACTACAGACTCCATTTCCTCTTTTAGTATACGACTAACTATTTCGCTCTCGCCAGGATAACAATCGACTACCAATTCATCGTGTATTTGAAGTATCAATTTGCTCTTTATATTTTCGTTATTCATGCGATTGTACACCTTGATCATAGCGATCTTGATAATATCACTAGCACTTCCCTGAAGTGGCATATTTTTGGCGACACGCTCAGCGAATCCACGCATTACTTGATTTCGTGAATTGATATCTAGAATATGTCTTACTCTACCCATAATAGTCTTGGCATATCCTTTCTCTCTGGCTGATATTATACACTCTTCTCCATACTCTTTTACTCTAGGATATATTGATAGATATTTTGCAATAAATTCACTAGCTTCTTTCACACTTGAATTAATATTTTGACTCAGTCCATATGCGCTGATTCCATATATAATACCGAAGTTTACAGACTTAGCAGTGCGTCGCATATTGCTAGTAACTTCATCGATAGGCACACCAAATATCTTACTAGCAGTAGCAGTATGAATATCTTTACCCGATAGATAATCTTCTATCATATTCTCATCACCACTGAAGTTTGCCATAAGCCTAAGTTCGATCTGATTATAATCCGCACTAATAATTGTACCATTGTCAAAAGATGACTTGAACATCTTTCGTAATACTTTACCCTCATCATCTCTAATAGGTAAATTTTGCATATTAGGTTCTCTACTAGATAATCTACCTGTAGATGTAGTGCGTTGCATGTATGTGGTATGAATTTTACCATCATCGCGTACATAAGCGAGCATTCCATCTAAATAGGTGCTAATCAATTTTGCTACTTTTCTATATCTAATGATAAAACTAACTATTTCATGTTTATCAGCAATAGAATTTAATACTTCTATAGATGTAGATTGCTTACCTTTGTACTCAATATTTAGTTTGTTAAATAATAAATTTTGTAATTGTTTAGGACTATTAATATTAAATTCTTCACCTGCCAACTCATATATCTTATTTGTTAGTTGAGCGAGTTCTTCGTGATAAATTTTGCTTAAGTTTTTGATCTCATCAGCATCGATAGACATACCAACCTTTTCCATATCAAACAATACTTCTACTAGTGGTAACTCTATATCACTAAATAATTTTAGTTGCATTCCATTTATTAGTTTTGATATATATATTTCTTTCAATTTAAATAATGCAAGAGTCTTAGATTCGGTAATTATATCATTTAGTTTTAGCGCATCGTCTATATTTATCTCAGCATCTAATTCATTCGCGACATATATGGCAAGAGATACGTCAAAATAATTATTAATAGCAATATCAAAGTGAGATAATTCATGCATGATAGACTTAGCGTCAAAGCAAATTTTTTGTTTTTCGCTACTGAATAAAGCCCTAATTTTATCTATATTATTATGGAATATTTCTCCACTAGTGTACAATATAAATTCTTTCTCTCCATTGGAGAAAATCATCGACATATTATCAATGTTGACTGCTAAAGTATCTCCAAATGATGAGATCATCTCATCTATCATTTCAGCAGATTCCAACTCTATAGTCTGAGCGGTAAGATTAATTGTTTCTACCTTCTCTTCTGGTTGATAATTGAAAAATTCTTTTCTACTCAAGATAGACTTGAATCCTAAGTCTTTCATAATCTCATAAGACTCAGCATTGAATGGCAAATGATACTCACAATTTTCTAATGTATATGGTAGATCTACATCTAACTTGATGGTCGCTAATTGTTTAGATAAATATGCTAAATGTTTGTTGTTATTAATCTTGTCTTGCATACCTTTTGACAACTCGTCTACATGCGCAATAATATTGTCTAGATTATCATATGTTTCGATTAATTTTTGCGCACCCACTTTGCCTATACCTGGAATACCAGGGATATTATCCGAACTATCTCCCATGATAGATTTCATCTCTATTACTTGATATGGTTTCCAGCCGAATTCAGACATTAATACCGACTCAGTTACTTTTAATACATCGCTAATACCTTTCTTAGTAAGCCAAACTGTAGTGTTGTCATTTATTAATTGTAATAAATCTTTATCTCCAGATAATAGTATAAAATCCTCTTTAAACTTTCTAGTGAAACTACCAATAATATCATCGGCTTCTATCTCTATTCTCTCTACGACAAGAATACCCATCGCCTTTAATAATTCTTTAAGATCTGTGATCTGAGATATTAGATCTTCTGGAGCTTTATCTCTAGTGCCCTTGTATTCAGGATATATATCGTGTCTAAACGTATGCTTACCTGCATCAAATACACATACCAAATACTTTGGTCTTTCACTACCTATCACACTTAACATCATATTGACGAATCCATATATAGCATTACATGGCTTACCTGACAAAGATCTCATTGGTGGCAGACCATAAAAAGCACGATTGACTAAACTATTACCATCTACTAATACAAATTTTTCCATAGTGGTATTATAACACAAAACTAAAAAAAACAAAATAAATTCAATCAATTTTGAAAACGTATTCAAAAATTTGAAACTAGAAAAAAAGAGACATATTTAATTATGTCTCTTTTTCTGAACAATTCATCAGTATTATTCATTCAAGTCAAATGTCTCTCCCTGTCTATCGTTAGAATAA
>JBKSNA010000055.1:0-9384 GCA_046882085.1 Clostridia bacterium | reverse complement strand
CAGGTGGTGTTAGGTATTACGTCAGCGCCCAACAACCGCCCAGAAGAAGAAAAAATTGCGAATGGAAGCATTTTCCTTATTCGCAATTAATTATAAAATAAACAAAAATTTATTTGAAATATTGACAAATCGACAAATCAATGTTATGATGCAATTAAGAGGAATGTATGGGTAAATTGAGTTTGATTGATAGATTATTAGGTTTCAGGCTTAGCAAGGATGGATATAAGTATAAAATTAATAATAACTATTTAGTACCAAAAGTTAAAGGATACAAGTTGGAAGACTTGTTTGTAGCTAAACTAATTAAAGTTACCAATATTAATGACGAATATCTTGAAGAAAATAAAGAATTTGATTATAATTTATTAAGTGGTAATAAAGTTCCGCCTATTACAGAAGACGATTACGATGTGGATGTAATGGACGAATTTATGATACTACGCCCTTCGCTATTCCGTGGGGAAGAAAAAGACTATTATGATATATTTACAGGATATGGGTATAATGAATTTGATTTTACAGCTGAAAAAAACGAAGAATATGTAGATAGTATTATATCGTTTCAAACATATTTTAAGGAATTTATTACTAAATCTAAAATAAAGATTTTCCCGATGATAGCTACTAAAGATATTATAACAATCAAAAATATTACCCATAAGTGTATTGCTGACTTGAAACAAGCAGAGAAGCAAGGGATAGTTACAAATCTTGATCAATTTATGGATAATTGTCAAAATTTTATGATGTTATACAGTGTATGGAAAATATTAAAAAGACATCAAGACAAATCGGCACATAAAGATAACTCTGAAAATTTGAAATAAAAACTGATCATCTAGAATATAATAAATATATGAAGGTGGACAAGGAATTAAAGAAACAAAACAACCACAAATTTATTTGGCGGTTGTTTTTTGTTGTTCTGATATTGTTGGTCGTGTGCGGAATAGGATATTTCTTATTAAAATTCACAGGATTATGGGAATATGTGAATTCAATAGAGAAAATTCAATCATTAGTGGAGAAAGGTGGAATATTTAGCGCGCTAGTATTTATAATATTACAAATATTACAGACCACTATTCTTCAGATTCCTTCTATAATAGTTACTGCTGCTGGCGCTATTATATTTGGCCAGTGGACTGCTTTTTTATTAAGTTTTTTATCGATTATAATAGGCAGTATAATCATGTTTTGGATTGGTCGAAAATTTGGTCGAAAATTCCTACATTGGTTAGCAGGGCAAGAATCTAGTGAGAGATGGATAGACAGAATGTCGCATGGTAAATATTTGTTCTTCTTAATGATGCTATTTCCATTATTTCCAGACGATATATTGTGTGTGGTGGCGGGTACAACTAATATGAGTTTTAATTTTTTCTTGTGGACCAATATATTGGCACGAGGTGTAGGCATTGCAACTACTGTTTTCTTCGCTGGTGGAGATGTGATACCATTCTCAGGTTGGGGTTTGGTGGTTTGGGTGATTATTGCCATGATAGTAATATTTTTATTTTACATTAGTATCAGATATCAAGATAAAATCGATGAATATCTTGGTGCGACATTTAATAAGAAAAAATAATATAAAATTATTTGCAAAAATTAATATTTCTATGATATTATTATATAAAGGAGAAAGAAATGGGATTTTTTAGTAAACAACTATTAGATGTGATAGAATGGACAGACAGTAGTCAAGATGTTATTGTCTTCAAATATCCATTACAAAAAAGAGAAGAAATTATGAATAGTTCCACTCTTATAGTTAGAGAGGGACAAGTGGCTCTATTCGTACATAAGGGAGAAATCGCTGATGTATTTGGTCCAGGTACTTACAAATTAGCAACTGAGAACATTCCGTTCCTTACTAAGATGCTTAGTTTGGCTACAGGTGGCAATTCTCGAATCAAGGCAGAAGTTTATTTTATTAGTACAAAGAGATTCATGGGACTAAAGTGGGGTACTCAAAATCCAATCATGCTTAGAGATAGAGATTTTGGTAATATTCGTCTACGTGGTTTTGGTACTTATGCTGTTAAGGTAGAAGATCCTACTAAATTCATGAGAGAGTGCTTCGGTACTAATCCTATATTCAGAGTAGGAGATATATCAGAACAATATAAGTCTAGTTTGATTCAATTACTTACCGATGTTATCGCGGAGAGTGGTGTGTCTGCTCTCGATTTGGCATCTAAATATAAAGAATTGGGTAAGTTGGTAGAACAACATGCGAAAGAAGAATTTGGACCATTGGGTCTAAAGGTATCTAATTTCGTTATAGAGAACCTATCGCTACCAGACGATGTGGAGAAGATGCTAGATGAGCGTACTAAGATGAGTGTGATCGGTGATCATATGGGTACATATACTCAACTAAAGGCTGCTAATGCTATAGAAGAATCAGCAAAAAATCCTAATGGAAATAACATGGCTGGATTAGGTGTAGGCTTGGGTGCTGGCATGCATATGAGCGGTATATTAAGTGAGGCAATCAATAGCGCTAAGAATACTAAACGTGCAGTAGAATGTATAAAATGTGGAGCATCTATTTCTAGTAGAGCTAAATTCTGTCCAGAGTGTGGAGCTACACAGTCTTTGTCTTGTCCTAAATGCGGAGAACCTATTACCAAGAAGAGTAAGTTCTGTGGTAATTGTGGCGAGAAATTGGCGCAAGAAAAAACTTGCCCTAAATGTGGTAAGACTATCCCTGCTGGTACTAAGTTTTGTCCAGAATGTGGAGAGAAAGTATAGGAGGATATATATGGCATATAAAGAGAAACGTTACGGTAAGAAAGAACTAAAAATATTCACAGGTGTGATATTGTTTATCGCGTTAGTTGCTATAGTATCAGGTATTGTGGCTGTACTAGATATGACTCATTGGTCTAAGTACATTATATTGGGTGTTACGCTCGCTATTGGTATTGCTTTAATAATCTGGGGAATATATTTATTCTCAATAATCTCTGCTACTCCAGATGAAGAGAAGAGTGTAAGAGATGGTAATGATACAATGGGGACTGCTAATGCTACCCTATGTGATAAATGTGGCAGAGTATTGGCTGATGATTCAAAGCATTGTGAGCATTGTGGTGCTAAGCAAGAGGTTACCAACAAAGTATGCGCTAAATGTAACCACAAGAACTCAAAGACCGCAAAGTTTTGTAAGTCTTGCGGAGAAGAATTAAAATAATTCTTAAGAAAAATATAATTTGTTTTTACACGATAAAAAATACGCATTATGCGTATTTTTTTATGCCCAAATTGAGTTTATTACAATATAGTATAAACATAGACAATCTTCCACATTTTTTCTTATCAAAATTTTTTTGTTTTCGTCATTCTTTTTAGTATCATAGTGGTGCTAAGGGGGAATTATGAAGAAAAAACAAAGAGGTAAATTATATTATTTGGCGCGCGATGCCAAGACTCGTATGAGGATGTACAATAAAGAACGATCAATATTTGACCAAATACCATACGCCAAAGCTTGCTTTGGTGCACATGAGCAAGAACTATATGAAAGGGTATGCAGAATACTAGACAGTGATGAAATAATTATCAATCCTATTCAAGAATTAGTAGATCATAAATATTATAATTCATTATCTATAGAAGCTAAACAAAAGTACATATTCGATCTGTCTGAGAAATATAAGCAAATGAAAGATAGATACCTTCAAGAACGCCAAAATCTTGCCAATGTCTCAAATATATAAAAATTGTACAAAAATAGTTGACTTTTGTACAAAAATAAATTATCATACCTGCTATGCAGAATAATTATATATTAAACAGAGGTCAAATACTAAACAAAATATGTACATATTTCAATATGGATAAGCCACTCTTATCAAGTGAAGAAATATGTGAAAATATTAAAGAATTGTGTGTGGCTAAATTGTGTAAGACTATGGGACTAAAATGTTCTTATAATTTTAGAAATGAATTTTTCGACAATTATTCTATTATTACAGGAGAGGCTGTGTGCATGAGATTGAATATCAATACACACATAGCTAATGATAATATAAGATTAGTCCGATATGATCAAATTAATTTTGTAGGATATGTATCTAATTTGTTTGATACCGAAGATGTAGATGAAGCGATTGTAGATGCTTTTAATTTTTCGCAAAAATATAGTCAGGTAATTAGTTCTATAATATAAGATGAAAAAAGTTTAGATCACTCTAAACTTTTTTTGCTATTACTTCGCCTGAATTGGCATCGATTAGTATACCGATGGTATCGCCATTAGTGGATATGACGCCTATATACCAATAATATCTCTTTACTTCTTCTGTAGAATAATCTTTTAATATCTTAGTGATGACTTCGATTTTTGCGTTATCGTTTAAGATATTTCTAATATCACTAGAGAGTTCTTCGTTGGCGATATTGATGGCGGTAGACATATCTACAGAGAAGTCTGCGCTAGTATTGGTTAAATCTTGGTGAAAAGTATAACCGGTGAATTTGATCTCAACGTTAATATTAGCATCATTAGGTATATGACGTTCTATGTCGGTAGAGTAACTATTGTCTACCTGACTTTTTTCTAATGTGCCGGATAGTGTTTCTTCACCTATTGTGAGTGTGTACGAATATGTATCATTAGCCAAAGGTTCTCCGTCATTTCGTGCAATAGTTAATACGCCAAACTCAACCATTTCATTCTTGATGCCATCTAGATTGTAATCGCTCTCACGCATTCCGCTAGACAAGCTAACCCCATATAGAGTATCTTCGGCAGTGAATAGATTGATTCGCTCTTCGATGGTATAATCTTTTAGGTCTATATTCCTAGATCCGCAGGCGGTAAGCAGTGCAAGAGAGATAGCACATAGTGTAAATACAATTAATTTCTTTTTCATATCATACCTCACATTATTTTATTGACTTGTCCTATTATTTAGAACAAGCCATTGACAAAATCTAAGAAATTTAATAGACTCTAGATATGTTATGTAATATTTGTCCTAGAAGATGTAAGGTTAATAGAGATGAAAATATTGGATTTTGTGGAGAGCAAACGCTACGAGTGAGCAAGGTAATGCTCCACCATTACGAAGAGCCGATCATTAGCGGATCGGAGAGCGGTATAGGTAGTGGAGCGATCTTTTTCACTGGGTGTAATCTAAAATGTGTCTTCTGTCAAAACGATCCTATCAGTCATAATGGATTAGGTGAGAAGATTAGTGTAGATGGACTAGTAGAGATTATGAAAGATCTGGAGCGTCAAGGTGCATGGAATATCAATCTTGTAACGCCTACACATTTTACCCGTGAGATTATGATGGCGCTAGATAAGTATCGTCCGAATATTCCTATCGTATGGAATAGTAGCGGGTACGAAGATCCGGCGATGGTGGAGAAATTACGCGATTATGTGGATATCTATCTAGTGGATCTCAAGTATATGGATAATGAATTATCTAGTCGTTATAGCGGAGCGAAGGACTATGTTGAAAATGCAACCAAATCAATTCTCAAGATGCGAGCTAATCAGCCACTAGATATCATAGAGAATGGACGAATGAAAAAAGGTGTCATCATTCGACACCTAATTTTGCCTAGCCATACGATAGATAGTATTCGTTGTATTGATTTTATTGCAGACAATTTTGGCAGGGACACTATTGTCAGTATTATGAGTCAGTACGAGCCGAGATACAATGCGGTACAGTTCTCTGAGATCAACCGCAAGATCACACCTCTAGAGTACAAGAGAGTAGTATCTCATGCGCTCAATCGTGGACTTAATAATGCCTATATCCAAGATCTATCTAGCGCGGATTCTAAGTATACGCCAGATTTTAATACTTAGCGATACGGCGACAATGTCTACCGCCTTCAAATTCACTTTTCAAGAACATTTTAATAATGTTCATAGCAGAGCGGAATCCTACTATTCTAGCACCGATAGTAAGTACATTAGCGTCTTCGTCTTTTCTCGCGAGATAGGCACTCACTGTGTCATTAGCGCATACCGCGCGAATGCCTTTTTGCCTATTGGCGACAATATTAGCTCCAATTCCACTACCGCATAGGAAGATGCCGATATTGTCGTCATTTTTTAATACTTCCTTAGTAGCGGGTGCGATATAGTCAGGATAGTCATCTTCCTTGTCATACGCATCAGGTCCCATATATAGATATTCTACTTTTTTCTTATCAAATTCTTTCATGATTTTTTGGCAATAATCGTAACCAGCATGATCGCAAGATAATATGATCATAATTCTCTCCTTATTGATTGTATTTTGCTTGCAATGAATACAAGCAATAAGGAGCAACTATATAGCTCAGTCTATATAACCCTCTCCTATTAATAATGTAATATATTATATATACTATTGTATATTATATTAATAAAAAAATCCACTATTTTGAAACAAGAATTTGAGATTTATCATTTACAAAGGCATTAATATATGATATAATATCTACATGAGAATAGGTATGAATAAGAGATGTCCTAGATGTAATGCTAAGGCACCTGTAGTGGCGAGAATATGTCCTAATTGTCAACTGAATTATGAGAAATTCGACACAGCGACCAATCGTGAGGCGAAAGAGGCTATGCGTGCCGACAATGCAGAGAGAGTATTGTTGCGTAAGGGTTGTCCACCTGATGTGAAGAAATGGAAATTATTACTCATGGTGATTTTCTTAGGATTCATGGGTGGACATTATTATTATGTCGGGCGAAATAAGATGGGTATATTCTTCACTTCTTTCTTCTTGGTGGGAGTATTGAATGCTATACTCACTACATTCATAGGAGAGTATTTGTCGGGAGTTTGGTATCAGTTGTTTACTATACTAGTGCTGATATGGGGAATAGTGGTGATATTGTGGATTGTGGATATTATGCACGTGATATTCAATAGGTTCAAAATACCGGTATCTCGCTCGTAACACGACCTTTTGCTAGATTGCTATTCGCAATCATTAGCCCTTTTGGTCGGTTACTTTATGAAGTGGCAAACAGATTTTCCCCTTCATGCTACCCTTTGTAAGCGGTAGATTTAAGAAAAAATAAAATTAAAAGGATATATATGAAGACAGTAGTAGTAGGTCTTAGTGGTGGTGTAGATAGTTCGGTGGCAGCATACCTTCTGAAAGAGCAAGGTTATAATGTCATCGGTCTTTTCATGGTGAATTGGGAAGAGTCGGATGAGAATGGCTTCTGCACAGCAGAGCAAGACTTTGAAGATGTGAAGCGTGTAGCGAACAAGATCGGTATTCCATATTATACTGTGAACTACGCTAAAGAATATCGCGATAGAGTGTTTAGTTATTTCTTAGAAGAATACTCTAAGGGTTATACACCTAATCCAGACGTGATGTGTAATAAAGAGATTAAGTTCGGACCATTCTTAGAGCATGCGATGAAGCTTGGTGCGGATTATATTGCTACAGGACATTATTGCAAACGCGTCGATCGTGATGGTAAAGTATATTTATACAAATCATTTGATCAGAATAAGGATCAGACCTACTTCCTTAATCAGCTCTCTCAAGACCAACTCAATAAGACACTCTTTCCTTTAGCGGACATTGATAAGACTGAAGTTCGTCGTATAGCATCTAAGTTAGGACTCATCACAGCAGAGAAGAAAGATAGCACAGGTATCTGCTTTATCGGAGAGCGAAACTTTAGACAATTCCTAAAGAATTTCCTTCCAGCTAAAAAAGGCGACATAGTAGATATGGCAGGTAATATTGTAGGTCAGCATGATGGCGTAATGTATTATACCATTGGTCAGCGTAGAGGACTGAATATCGGCGGTAAGAATGGCTACGATACAGATCGCTGGTTTGTGGTGGATAAAGATGTGAAGACTAATCGTCTAATAGTTAACTGCGGAGAATGTCCTGAGATGTATTCGACAGGTTGTATAGTGACTGAGTTCAATTGGATCACAGATAAAGAAATGGGAGAGTTTGATTCGTTCGTGAAGCTAAGATATCGCCAGCCGGATCAAGCTACTAAAGTAACAGTATTAGATGATACTACTCTTAGACTAGACTTCATAGAAAAACAGCGTGCTGTCACCATTGGTCAGTTCGCAGTATTGTATGCTGAAGATGGTCGTTGCATTGGTGGCGGAAGGATCAATGAATTGATTAGATAAAAATTTTTTATTAAAAAATAAAAATATTTTTAGAAAAAAATAAAATAGACAGAATGTTAAAAATTTTTCAAATCCCCTTATTTATAGGGGATTTTTGACGCTTTTTAGCAAAAGCAAAAATAAAAGAATGCTAAAAAATGTAAAAAAAATAAAAATTTTTTAAAAATTTGTTGAAAAATGTTTGACTATTGATATTGAAATGCGATAAAATCAAGACATAAGTAATCGAGGTCGATGTAGATTGCTTAAGAATGAGTTCGCTCATTCGCAAATAAATTTGCAAATTTGTTTGCATTTAGCAAACAACTAGTTGGCTACATTGCTAACTAGTAATCGACTTCTAAGCATTTAGGAGTCATGTTCACTTATCAGAGTGGACAAGCAATAAATGTCAAATGAAATCGTGCTATAGTCGAAATTGGCACGTTCATATTAATTGACAAATGAAAAAATAAAAGGGGAAATTAAAAATGACAAAATTGAAATCAAAAAAGATGACTAAGTCAACACTTGCTCTTATTATAATGGCGGTGGCTATGGTCGCTATGCTTGCTTTCGGTGGTACTTATGCGTACTTTACTGCTACTGCTACTACATTGACATCTGAAGGATTAAAAACTGGTTATATCAAGTTGACTACAGATGCTGAAATTGCAAATACATTCAAGACTACTGTATTACCAGGTGATGAAATGTTAGATGCAGATGTTACATACACAGTAGATACTACTGATACTCAAGGTAACTATGTATTTGTAAAAGTTGCTTTATCTTCAACTGTTACTGAAGTTCAAACCGAACTTGCTAAAATAGACTTATCAACACTTAACCTAGGTACTGGTTGGAAAGCTTCATCTACTGCTGGTGTTTACTATCAAGAAAATGCAGTAATGGATAATGGCACTGCAGTTATTGAATCTAGCGCACTAGTACTTCCTACTACAGTTACTGATAACTGGGATCAAGGTACTCCTGCAAATAGTGCAGGTAACTTAATGGATCAACCATTCACACTTACTATTCAAGCTAAGTCTATCCAAGTATCTAACCAACCAGCTCAAACTACAGCTGCTAGTTTATCAACAACTATTTTCGGTTAATCTTAAGTAGATTTTGTTAAAAAAGATCTCGCATTAGCGAGATTTTTTATTTGTCTAGAGTGCTGTGAGACGAATTCTAAAATAAAATAATGAATATTTATTCACATAATATCTATACAATTTATCCTTAT
>JBKSNA010000054.1:0-9730 GCA_046882085.1 Clostridia bacterium | reverse complement strand
ATCGCCTTAATAAAAATCGCCAAAGTACTCTTGCCCCAGCCGTTATCTTGAATGATTGCATTCATTCCTGAAGTAAAATCAAACTCAAACTGACTATGTTTTCCAAAATTTTCTATATAGCATTTCGTAATTAGCATAATTCCTCCCCATCTAGAGCCTTCACTCCCATAAGGATTAATTGATCTTTCTCGTCCTGAGATAAATCAGATCCCATCACTTGCCTAATATACTCTCCTCTAAGAGAATAATCATTCATATAGTCTAGATCATTAAGTTTTAATGCACTATTATCTTTAATTTTGGCGAAATAAAATCTTTCATTTAATCTTTTCTCACATAGTTCAATATGTTTTTGCATATTTAGTGTGAAATTACCGACTAATTCAACCTTTACCATACTTGTCGTATCAATATCTGTCAACTCATCGATGATCGCTTTCTCTATCTCAAACCAATCGTTATATTCAGAAATATCGAATTGTATTTCTAATAATTTTCTACTAGCAAATGGTACGAACTCATACGATACTTTACCATTAATAATCTCTAACAATACAAAACCCTTGTCCCCGCATTCATCGAAACCACGTCCTTCTAGACAGCCAGCATAAGCATAAACTCCTCTATTGTCAAGACGATCATCTTCATAGCTATGAATATGACCTAATGCTAAATAATCTATATTCTTATCCTTCAGTGCTGGCAAAGGAATAATCTCTAAGTTGTCTCTAGTATTGTAGCGACCAATTTGTCCATGCATGACTACGATATTTACATTATTTTTGTCTAACGATAACAAATCAAAGTTGGTATTCTTAGCCAATTTAGTACCAGTAATAACGATATCATCATAAGCAAAACTAGTCCATTTATCAGTAAATATCTTTAGATTGTCCAAATCGTTAAACTCTTCTAATAGATTTTCTTCATCATGATTACCCGCCAGATACAAAAAATCAATATCCGCATTATTGGATATTAGATCATGGATTCTTCTCTTGGTGGATATGGACACGTTGGTAGTATCAAACATATCCCCAGCGATAATGATTCCACACACATTATTAGTTCTAGCAAATTCCACCATTCGCTCAAATGTTAGTAATATTTCTCGCTTCCGTTCTAATGCCTGATGAGAATTTAGATGAGTCTTCATCTTAGAATCAATATGTATATCTGAACAATGAATAAATTTCATATAATCTCCGTTAGCATTATACCACAATTTTTAGGAATAAAAAAGTCTTATAACTACATTTATTCGATGAAATACTGATTTTTCCACTCTAAATTTTAGAGAGTTCGTGAATTATTTTCTACTTTTGTGAGAATTATTAAAAATAGTTGCATTTTTCAATAAGAAATGTTAAAATATTTTATATTTTAAGGAGAGGATATGGATAATATTAATGAGATTATTGGACAAAACCTTCTTAAGTTACGAAAGCATAAAAAATTGACTCAATTAGAGTTGGCAGATAAATTCAACTATTCAGATAAAGCTATATCAAAATGGGAAAAAGGCGAATCCTTACCTAGTATTGATGTATTGAACGAATTGTCTAGATTTTATGATGTTACACTTGACTCGCTAGTTAGCGATGAAGATATCATCTCAGCTCCTAGACGAGACGATGATACTAAGAAAAAAAGTAATTATACTACTACGGTAATCACTCTTCTCGCTCTCAGTGCTGTATGGCTGTGTGCTACAGCGCTATATGTATGCCTTAGACTAACTTTGAATATCGGATATATCTATTGTTTCTTTTGGGCTGTACCTTTATCTTGCTTAGTACTAGTAATATTCAATAGCATATGGGGAAATAGAAAATATTTATTCCCTATATTAACAGCGCTACTTTGGTCAACTCTTGCTTGTACTCAAATACAAGTCTTAGCATTCGGCGTAGACATATGGCCTATCATGTTCTTAGGCATTCCATTACAGGTCGGCATCTTGCTATGGGGAGCATTGGTATTGGGTCCTAGAAGGAAAAGAAACCAATTACTACAAGATGAAGCAGAAGAAGATTAAAAAACCTCGTAACTAACGAGGTTTTTTAATACGACAAATATTAAGTATTCGATCAATAGCACACTGTTTTACTTCTTTGATTCCAGACTTACCATAAGTACGCGGACAATAATCGGCTGGCCTCTCACTCATATGTTGCCTTACCGCTGAAGTATACGCTAGTCTAAAGTCAGTATCCATATTTACCTTACAAATATTAGTCTTGTGTACATTATCTAATAGGTTATTGTTACCTATCGCTTTTTTGATATCTCCGCCAAACTTATTGATACTATCCAAATATTTCTCTTCTACTAAGGACGCTCCATGAAGTACCAACGGAGTATTAGGAATAGCGCGTTCTATCTCGGACAGGATATCAAATCTAATCTCAGGAGTGGATATATACTTATTGACACCATGATTAGTACCTATGGAGATAGCTAGACTATCTACTCCTGTCTTTTTGACAAATTCTTTCGCCATATCAGGATCGGTGAATCGAGTAATACCTTGTGCCGTGGCATCATCTTCTGACATAGCCAACACACCAAGTTCACCTTCTACCATCACTTTTCTCTTATGCGCGAAATCTACAACCTTCTTAGTGAGTCTTACATTCTCTGTAAATGATAATGTAGATCCATCTATCATCACCGAATCAAAACCTAATCTAATCGCGCGCATAATAATATCAAAATTCTTACCGTGATCTAAGTGAATGGATATATTTTTTCTTTTCTTGAGTCCAGATATAATACCAGCCAGTAATTCATCGCCAAAATAATTCATCGCACTCTCACTAACCTGTAATATCATAGGGCACTTCAATTCTTCACTGGCTTGTAGTAGGCCTTTTAGTATTTCAAAGTTAGCAAAATTAAAAGCTGGAACTATATATTTTTTCTTCATTGCCTTCTTGAGCATATCTAGTTGTTTCATCTTTCCCCCAAATTTATTATAAGTTTACCATAATTAAAAATAGTTATCAAATAAATCTAATAATTTTCTCAAAATGTTTTTGAAAATTTTAATTTATGGTGTATACTAATATATATACTTGTAGATTTTAATAAAGGGGTACCAATGAAAATAGTATGTGTCGTAGATAGCATCTCGAATATTACTCAAAAAGTAAATTTACTAAAAAATCGCTTTGGCGATAGTGTTTTGTATGTAGTGAAGAATAAACTATCTCCACTATTCAAAACATATGGATACACTCCTAACGCAATCTACACTAGTAACTTAAGTAAAGTAATACACACAATGCTATCTCGTACCGATATTGACGATGTAGTGGTATACTACACTAGCCTGCCAATTAATGATAACTTACTAAATAAATTCATTTCTAAAATTTTAGATAAGTCAAAAATAGTATACTTGATGCCTAAATATAATATATTTGAGCGTCTATGCAACAGTGCATACAATGTATATGTGAAGTCGATATTCAAAGTAGAAGACTCTATGGCTAGTCCGAAACTTCAATTCTTACCAGCTTATTTTGTAGCAGAATTATTAGAGACACATTTCGCTAATAAATTGTTTGAAATCAAAGACGGATACTCTACTACTCTATCTATAGAAGATAAAGATATCAATAATTCTCTAAAAATTAAGACCAAATTCAATAAATATAGTCTTGTTCCAATTATTGCAATATTACTTATTACTATCGGATTAATACTATCGCTAGCATTCGTTGGCGTGAATTACCTAGTGGTACTAATATTTACTTGCTTATATCTCGTATCAATAGTTATTACCATTATATTCAAGTGCAAACAGTACTTCGATGCCAGATTCTTAAATTAAAAAAATCCATCTTATGATGGATTTTTTATTTATTAACAAAATACATTTTCGTAAGAAAATTGTTTATTATATCTTTGCTTCCACTGTAGCGATTTTACGACCACGACCGTCCTTCTTGAAACGAACGATACCATCGATCAATGCGAACAATGTATAATCTTTACCACAACCTACATTAGTTGATGGATAAATCTTAGTGCCTCTTTGACGAACGATAATAGAACCAGCGTGAACGAATTGTCCATCACCAGCCTTCACACCAAGACGCTTTGATTCACTATCACGACCATTTTTGGTGCTACCGCCACCTTTCTTATGGGCAAATAATTGAATATTAATCTTAATCACTTTGCTTCTCCTTTATCTTAATAAATTTAGCATAACTATTGGAGATGTCTACTAGACTAAGATATGTAGTCTGCATGAGTATCTGAGCCTTAGACATTCTCTCGCGATCGATATCCTTGTCTACACTGACTGATAGATGCGGAATATCCTCATCTATTACATATTTAGGCTCTGCCTTCACTACTTCTGTCAAACCATTGATTAGACTCTGAAGAAGTGTAGACACACTACTACACACTATATCTGATCCAGCCTCAGCATAACCCGAATGACCGGTCGCCTCCATAGTTATAATGTTTTGTTTGTTTCTTAAAACTAAGATATTAATCATATTAACCTATGCTTTCGATTGAAATCTTGGTGTATGGTTGTCTATGACCTTGTTTCTTTCTCTCGTTCTTCTTAGGCTTGTACTTGAAAACTACGATTTTCTTGTCTTGAACGTGAGATACAACTTTGGCCTTCACAACTACATCTTTAATCACAGGTGTACCAGCATTAATCTTATCGCCATCAACAGTTAGCATTACTGGGAAAGATACTTCTTCACCAACTTCAGCATTCAATCTGTCAACAGTAATAGTCATACCAGCTTCAACTTTGTATTGTTTACCTGAAATATTTGCGATTGCGTACATTAGTTACCTCCTATAAAGACTCACTCTTAAGGTGTCCAAAAAATGGAACTTTAGACCTATTCAATGTGGTACTATGTGTTCAGTATAACAAATAAAAAATATTTTGTCAACAGGTTCATTAAAATTTAATACAAATCTTTCACTTTGGTCTTCAAAGGTATTGTTGTCGACAAATGAATGATATGATCTTCGTCAATATAATGATTTTTACCCAAACGATAATAGAAAATGGTATATTTACTTTTGTTAATTTTCTTTAGGAGATCATATATGCGTTCTTCTCCTGTAATTTTGTACATAACCACTTTATCTATATGTTTATTTTTGGAATACTTAATAATGGATAGAGTCGGCTTTGATTGACACCTAGATGTTATGAAAAACACTGCTAACAATAGCCAGCAGATATTCATAATGTTTATACATGAATAAACAAATAATCCTACGCTTAATACTGTCAAAAATACTCTAATAATAGTATCTACTATGCAATAAGTTTTGTTGTTAGTAAATATTGAAGATATTATTTTACCGCCATCAAGAGGATATATTGGTAGCATATTAAAAACAGCCAAGATTAGATTAGCGATGCAAAAATTATTAAGATAATGAAAGCTAGTAGGCAACAACCAATATGTCGCCATGCATAATACTACTAATAATAAATTTACAAGCGGGCCAGCAATATTAATAGCAAATGCATCTCTATCATCAATACTCTCATCTAACTTTAGACTCAATCCAAATATATCTAGTCGGATCTGCTTTAAAGTATATCCACGCTTAGTCGCCACTAATAAATGTGCTAATTCATGTATGAATAATGCTAATATATAGTTAGTTAGTACCAAAATATTTTTGGTGAAAATACACACTATCACCAACAATAAAAAACTAATACCTATGCGAAGTTTCTTCATATAGGATTATATGATATTACTCAATAATTATTCAGGCATTGATTTTATTGTCTTCATACGATCACCAAGCGCTATGATCTCTATTCGATAACTATCTCCTTCTACACCTATATCAATATCTATATCATCAAAATCCACTTCAAAATAATTACTAATAAGATAATAAAAGTCAGATTTGATGACTTTGATTAAATACTTAGGATTAGTGAGTTTATCCTTCTCGATCATTAAGTTTAATCTTTTTTTCAAATCCATCATACCGATCTCCTTAGTAACTTCTTAATACCGCCTATTATACCCTTATATTTATATGTACAATCAAATAGTTTTTTCTGATTATGTACGATATTACTAGCAAGGATTGAAAAAGATCTATTGATCGCTAGTTTATTATTTTTTATATTATCACTAGTAATGCTAATCACATGATCATCTTCAGGTATTACTCCGCCAAACTCAATATTCAAAGCCCGTCCTATATCGTAGACATCTAACATTATTTTATCTTGCATTAGATCTCCACGTGCGCGATTGATTACGAACCGCTTGCTTAATATGTTATAACTAGAGAGTATTGTTACTACTTTATCCGCATCTCGTACACTCGATAGGTGCGGAGTGGTTACAACTATCGCTTCGTCTGCTAAACTTACAGCCCGCTTGAATCCCGCATCAATCCCAGCGGGACAATCTATTAGCACAAAATCAAAAATAGAGTGCATTTCACCGACAATTCGCTTGATTTCGCCTAAACCTATAGATAGATTTTGATTGAGTCCTCCACTAGATAATAGGTATAAAAGTGGATAATTATCATCTTGTATTAGAGCTTCCTTTAACCTACATCTACCCTCTATAATATCCAACATAGTATACACCACACGATCTTCTAGATTCATCACCACATCGAGATTGTTCAACCCTATATCCATATCTATAAGACACACTCGATAGTTCATCTCAGCTAAATGCATACCTAAATTGGCTGTTATGGTAGTTTTACCTACTCCACCTTTGCCAGAAGTTACCACTATTACTCTCGACATACTCCCCTCCTAAGCATAGAGTATCATAGAGATAAAAAAATTTGAAGCACTATAGTCTTCAAATTTTTGTTTCGCTAATATTAGACTTTTTATACTTTGATATTGATGAAATCCTTACCTTTCGATAACAATTTACCCGCACCAAGTATCACACAATCCGATGGATCATCTGGAAGAATGATAGGTAGGTCAAGTTTCTTCTTAGCGTATTCATATAGTCCTGATATTCTACTACCGCCACCTACGAACATTACACCATGATTATATATATCTTGTGCTATTTCTTTAGGTAATAATTTAATTGTTTCTCTGATTAATTCAAATATTCTATCATAAATATTTACTACTGCCACACGTATTTCGTTAGCAGTGATTTCATGTTTAATGAATTTATCGTGTTCGTCTATACCGATGTATTCCGCACGACACAGATCTCTATCGTATAGCGATGCTATATCATTCTTCACTGCTTCGCTAGTCATGTCGCTCACTTCTAGATTGTGATTATCTGATATGAATGTAGTAATACTCTTGTCCATATCTTCACCGCCGATAAAATACATTCTACCGAATTGGAAATCAAAATCATTCATAACTGATATATCAGTAATATACTTACCTATATCTACTACCATAATATGTGAATATGGATCCATGTCAAGATTCGCTCTAGCCGACACTCCATTCTGAACAAATGTTACCTTATTCACACCACTAGAATGTAATACTTTTTTGATCAACACTAATTGACGTTCATTCAATGCGCATGGTACAGAAACCAACGCAGATATGCTAGTCAGCATCATTCTCTCTGGTATTATCTTCTTGATAATAGCTTCTATTAATATAGTCGCCATCTTTTCATTGACAATTTCACTTTTCTCTATAGGCTGATAGATAGTTACATTGCTAGACTTAGAATGAAATAATTTCTCTGCTTCTTTGCCTGTTGCTTTGACTTTAATATTCTTACCATCTTCTACTACCGCTAGATAAGCCGGCTCTTTGGCAATAATACCGTATTGTTGTCTATAGACAATAATTTCATTACTACCGAATTTGATTGCTAAATTGATATTCATAATTCACCCCTTTTATGATATCTATAAAATTTGTAAATTCTTGCCGTAAACTTTTCTAAAGTCGCCAGCAATAGACATTGCCTGACTAATCTCTAGTGTAGCATCATGCTCTACTTCTGTCTTGAGAATAACTGTATCACCCAACACATCGCATGCTACATCTTTGATCACATTAGAATTAGTAATGTTCATCATAGTCGCCATTTTGATAATAATAGCCAATTTCTTCACCGCATCGAGATCTTCTTCAGATACTATATCCTTGTATCTCACCCAATCACTAAGACTAAAGTCATCTACATTCTGACTAGCTGCCACAAATGCTGCCAATACTATATCTTTGTGATTAGCACCATAGATATTGCTATTTAGGATTACAGGTAGGTTATTCTTAGTGTAATTCTCATATGAAATTCTCTTACCTGCCATACACATACTAGCAGCAATTCTTAATACTTTCACATATGGACGAGTAAGTTTGTGCAATACTTTTAATTGTTTATACAATATTACTGCTAATGAATAATTATTATCTATATTAATGTTCGTCGGGAAGAACTCATTGATGCTACTTAATGAATAACCTAAGATATCTAATAAAGGTTTCTCGCCTGTCTGACCTAGTAGATTCTTAGCGACAATACCATACATCTCTCCATTAGTAGATACCTTCATACAATTACGAACAATCTCATTGTATGCCACTTTGATAATTGCAAGACCAATCGCAATCACGTCTGCACGTTTATCGGAAATACCCTTTAGTTTCTTAGCCTTGTCTATATCTAGTCCACGAATGAGATTGTACACATTTTGGAAACTCTCAGTAGTAACTTCATAATTATGTGCCAACTCTAGTGGATAGTGAGTAGCCTTACGAGATAGTTTGCCCAAGGCCTCAAATGGTTCGCCTAGGCCAATAAACTCAGACTCTTCATCTAGATCATATAGCCAAGGCAATTTCTTGAACTCAGCAGTCATTATCTCTACTGCCTTATCCATACGTCCAGCCATATTGCTGTCCGCTACTTTATCTAAAATATTCACCATGCCGAATGGAATAGATTCATAATTTAATATCACTCTTCTATTGAATCTAATGATCTCAGTAGAATAATCGCCTACTTGCATTATTATACCACGTGTCATAGCGAATGAATACATAATCGCATTATGTATAGCCATCATTTGTTCTTCTGTAGTCAATACTTTGAAGTATAATGATACAGTCTTGTATACTTCGTCCAAGAATGCGATCTGATTTCTCGCTGTGGCAATAATAGGACTAGCGAAACAAATGTGATGATCGATCTTCGCTCCATCTACTATCTTTCTAAAGTTCTTCAATGTAGCGATTGTATCTTGAATACGTGCTGGCTTGATATAACCATCACGATCCATATCTTGCGTTAACTTCACTGGCTCAACAATCTGCTGTTCTATCACAAAGAATCCACTGGTGGTGTACTTGTATATAGTTAGTTTTACATCATTTACCCCTAGTTCGAATACCGCTAATTTATTCATTACATTCTCCTTTTTGTTACGATACTTTTAGCACCTTTTTTAGATATAGTCAATACCTTTTTTAAAAATTTTTCAAACTTTTTTTATTTTAATATTTTTCCTAATTTTTGATTTGTTTTATTTATCTGTAAAATAAATTAATTTTTCTAAAAATTCAATAAAATTTACTTATTTTTGCTGTGTTTTTATAAGTTTTTTAAAAATTTTAATGAAAAATTATTTAAGAAAAGAGAAAACAAATTATATAAAATTGTTTTCCCCTTTTTGTTATTTGATTAGTTTAGTAATAGTATTTTCAAATAATGCAAATGCCTTATTAGAATAATCCGGC
>JBKSNA010000053.1:0-5677 GCA_046882085.1 Clostridia bacterium | reverse complement strand
TAGAATCTGCATTCTTAGCAATATCGTTCGCTATACCTGTAGTAAGTATGTAATCAATTTTTTCGTTAGTAAATTGTTTCTCTTTTATTAATCTTTCAATTAGTCTTTCTTCTCCGCGAATGGACTGAGCAATATAAGATTGTTCTTCGATAAGTTCTAGACGTCTAGATTTGGCTTTTTCTATAGCTTTATCATATCCTTCTGTAAGATATTCAAGGTCAATCGCTTCATCACTTTCGAATATCTCAAGTTTTTGATCAGCATCATTATATTCTTGATTCAATTTCATCTCTATCTTATTTTTGAAGAGATTCAAACCAAACAATCCTGCGGTAAAACCAGACAATATCACACCCGCTAATATACTGCTGTAAAATGTAGTAATTGCTAACAATAATGATACACTAGCAACAGTAAGATTAATAGCAGACAAAGTCTCAAAATGATCCAATATGTAATCAATCCTTTTCATCTTTTTCTTTGTTTTCATCATTTCTTGTTCTAAAGTATTTTTCTTCATATTTTCTCCTTAGTTGCATTATATCATTTATCTTGTTTTTGTCAAGAAATAAAAATAACTTTTTAGAAAAATTTCTAAATAGTTATTTATTGATTGATTTTATAAAACTTTCTAGCATTCTCATCAGTAAGTCTAATTAATTCTTGAGAATCTATATCCCTAAGGCTAGCAACCCTCTCTGCTACTAAATATACTAACTTAGGTTCATTCCTTCTGCCCCTAAATGGCTCTGGTGTCATATATGGACTATCTGTCTCAAAGAAGAAACTATCGAGTGGAATATTCTTAGCCACTTCGTGAAGATTATGTGCATTCTTGAATGTAACACTACCTGTAAACGATATCTTAATATCTAACTTTATGATCTCTCTAGCGAACTCTAGACTACCACTATAGCAATGCATCACTGCACCAGACTCGAATGGAGCATATTCCTTTAGTATCTCTAACATATCCCCATATGCATCACGACAATGAATGACAATTGGTAGATTGTATTTCTTAGCTAATAGGATTTGACTGATGAAAACTTGTTTTTGTTTTTCTTTATTATCCTTACTATGATAATAGTCAAGTCCAATCTCTCCGACTGCCACGAGTTTTGGATCATTAACCATTAGATAACTCTCTATCTCCGCCTCATCATATTCATCACAATCGTCTGGGTGGATACCTATTGTGTAGTATACCTGATCATACTTATTTGCGATCTCTTTTGAGCGCTGATTATTTATCTTATCATATCCAATAGTTACTACAAAATCTAATCCGGCAGACAAAAAATTATCAACGATCTCATTTAATTCGCCATCATATTTACTATCACTCAAATGACAATGTGTATCTATCATATTATTTATTATATCATATTCAAATTGTTTTGTCATTAATTCCTTGACAAGATTAGATATTTTGTTATAATCAATGTATATTCAAAGGAGAAGTTATGAAATTCTATAAGATTATTGCAAAAATGGGACATCAAGGCGCAGGCAAATTCCGTGCTTTAGCAATTTATACATATGCTAATAATCTTATGGAGGCGATAGATAAGATTAGAGATCTCCCTGCTGTCAAACATAATATAGATATACCTTACACAACGGCAAAAGAAATAGACGAACAAGAATTCATGACTCATTACATATTCAATGCTTATTACGATTTCTTCAGAGAAAATAAGAAAGATACTCAGCCCATCATACCACTTGACAGATTGACTAAAGATTTCGTAGAGTTCATGTATAAGCATGAGTTCACCACTCACGAAGGTAGAGTTCTAAAGCACTTCTGTAAGAATTATCACCAAGGCGATAAAGATACGAAGAAACAAATGAATGAAGCCTATATTTTATATGCGACCAGCTTATCTGAAACTAAAAGTTTAGACTAAAAAAAGATTGCGAGATCGCAATCTTTTTTGTTTCTATATTATTTATTGTCAGTAGGCTCAGATTTTTCTTTCTTCTTGCCTAGACCTTTGAGCATTTTTAGTAGTTCGGTCTTATTCTCTTTGCCTGTGAATAGCTTCACTATATTTGATCTATGAGCGTAGACAACGAGCAAAAGTATTCCGCAGATGAATAGATAATTTATCCAATTCATAGGATTGCATAAGCACAACTCTACTATACTCATAGCGATCACGAAGCCGATAGTGAAAATAGATGCATATTTCACGAATAACATACCAATGATCATCACCGCGATACAGATGAGCGCCACCCACCAGTTAGCAACTAAGAATACACCGATCGATGTAGCTATACCCTTACCGCCCTTGAATCTAAACACCAATGGGAATATATGTCCTAATACTACACTAAAGCCTGCTACATACACCGCCACCTCAGCATTGCAACCAAAGTGTCCAAATGTTAGATATGCTATTAGTGTAGGAATAAGACCTTTAATCATATCTAATAAGAATGTAATGATACCTGGCCAAAAACCATAAGATCGCCATACATTTAATGTACCTGGATTGCCACTACCATGAGTAGTGATATCATCATGTTTGCACTTAGCTACTATTCTAGCTGAACTAAGATTACCGATGAAATAGCTAATAACTGCTAAAAGCGTATAATATAAATATTGCATAAATATCCTTTCTATTGTAGATTAACAAATAACTCAAAATAAAGCAAATGATTTTTAGTTTGTTTTATATTTGTCGAAGAAAATTATTCACTCTTGTTTTTGAATGCGACTTTGATCGGCGTTCCCTTGAAGTCAAATGCACGACGAAGGCTATTCTCAATATATCTAATATAAGAATTCTCTACCAACTCAGCATTATTACAATAAATATTAAATGCAGGTGGACAGGTACTGACTTGTTGACCATAGATTACTTTGAGTCGTTTGCCATGTACTGCAGGTGGCTCTGTAATGCTGATAGCATTAGTAAGTACATTGTTGAATAGCGCCATAGGTATCTCTCGCTTAGCATTAGCGAGTACATAATCCACCTTCTCCATAATCTGTCCCATGCGTTGACCGGTAGCACATGATACATATACCGTAACATAATATCTCATGAATGCAAGGTCTACATCAAATTGCTTCTCAAATGCTTTTCTCTTCTCTTCCGCATTCTCTATAAGATCCCACTTGTTGACTACGATGATACTTGGTTTGCCTTGTTCATGAATGAGCCCTGCTATCTTTACGTCTTGCTCAGTGATACCTTCGCTAGCATCTATTACCAATACTGCCACATCACAGCGCTCTATAGCACTAAGAGTGCGAATCACACTATATCTCTCTATACTGTCTGGTTCTATCTTGGCTTTTTTCCTTAGTCCCGCAGTGTCAATAAGTACATAATCTTTATTATTCCATCTAAAAGGACTATCTATAGCGTCCCTAGTAGTACCAGCCACTGAGCTCACTACCACTCGATCTTCGCCGAGCAATCTATTCGTAATGCTTGACTTACCTGCATTGGGCTTACCAATAAGAGCAATCTTGACTGCATCTTCATAGTCGTCTTTATCGACTCTCTTGAGATGCTTCACCACTTCGTCTAATAGGTCTCCTAATCCTTTACTCTGCTCGGCAGAGATTCCGATCGGATCGCCTAGACCAAGCTCATAAAATTCGTATGTCTTCTCTACTTCATAATTATCAAGTTTGTTGACTGCGAGCACTTTAGGCGCCTTCGCTCTTCTAAGATGAGTCGCCACCTCTATATCATCATGAGTCAGACCTTCCTTACCATCTACGAATAATATGATAACGTCCGCAAGATCAATAGCCAAATTGGCCTGCTCTATAATTCGCTTATTAATCTCATCGTCTTTATTAAAGTCCAATCCGCCAGTATCTACAATCTGGAATTGATAACCACACCACTCTGCGTTGGCAAAAATTCTATCCCTAGTAACACCTGGGATATCTTCTACTATACTAATCTTACTTCCTGCGATCTTATTGAAGAATGTAGACTTACCAACATTAGGCTTGCCTACGATCGCTACTAATGGTTTCTTCATAATGAGAATAGTATAGCAAATATTTTTGATTTTTTCAATAATTTTTGTAAATTATTTACACTTTCCGCATAATAAACACTTATCTTTTTTTAATTTTCGATAAATTAACATACCTGCTAAGAAGATCAATGCTATGACAGATATGATAATCAGTGTAAAAATTATACCATTCACAATACTCTGATATACTATGAAACTCATTATATATGCTACTGTGAATTGACTAATGATCGAGAACCACATGAAGAATTTGTCAGTTTCCTTCTTGAGTACTGCAATATTAGATATACATGGGCAGTATAAGAGTGTAAATATTAGAAAAGATATTGCACTAGGAGAAGAAAAGGATACCACACTACTAGCACTAATGAGACTCATAGACAATGCTGAATTGGTAGTCACGTTATTACATATAGACATTGTAGATATGATAAGTTCTTTAGCCATAATGCCAACTATCAATGCAGATACGACTCCAGCACTATTTAGACCTATAGGTGCAAATATGCCCGATATCTTATCAGCGATAACAAACAAAATGCTATCTGTCATAATTTGTGTAAATCTTAGATCAAAACCTGTGTGTGTTAATATCCAAACTATAATACCAACACATAACACAATACCAAAGATGCGCTTAGTCATATCTATAGCATTTTGTTTTGCTACAGATAGTACATGTTTAATATCTATGGATTTAAGTGGCGGAAATTCTAATAAAATGTTGTTATCATTGATTGGTAACATTGTCTTAGTTATCACAAGACTCATGAATAGAGATATTATCAGACCCAACAAATACAACCCTACTATCACTAGATACGATTTGACACCAAAGAATGCAGATGCTATCACCATATATACCGGAAGTCTAGCCATGCAGCTAATGTAAGGATTAAGTATCGCAGATTTGATGCGCATATTCTTCTCGCCCATATTTCTACTCGCCATAGTAGACATTGAATTGCAACCCAATCCCATGAGCATTATATACAATGCTTTACCATTCAGTCCAAATACCGATAAGAAATCATCAAAGACGTATGCCATACGAGATATTAGTCCGCTATCTTCTAGTATTGTCAAAAATACAAACAACAAGCATACCTGTGGTAAGAATCCTAATACACTACCGATTGATGCAAAAACACCATTTTGGAAAAATTCGATCAACCATACGTTATCAGTAATGGATAAGATTACATTCATAAAAGGTTGAACCAAAATCTTCTCATAAATAACACTCAGCCCATCGCTTAGCCACGCACCTACTAAGAAAAAGATAAGATAGATGCTCAATAAAAATATTAAACTAAAGCCGATCATCATCACTATTGGATTTAATAATATTTTGTCAAGTTTAGAATATCCATAAATGTAATTTTGCCTAGTGATGACCACTTCACGCAACAATTCATCAATATAACGATATCTATCTTGTATAATGTCTATATATTGATTTTTTATATAATTAATTTGTTCTGAATTTAATTCATCAAATATTCCATTTAATGCTTTAATTATAATTTTTTCATCTAAATTGTATTTATTTTTTATTTTTAATATATATTTTTCTAAATATTTTGGAGTTTTTTGTGTAAATTTATTAAATTTTAATAGTTTTTTATTAATTTTTATTTTTTTTGCATTAATTATA
>JBKSNA010000052.1:0-2226 GCA_046882085.1 Clostridia bacterium | reverse complement strand
TAACAAAGGAGAATTATGAAAAGAGATTATATCTGCGATTACTTAAAAGAATTTTGCAACACTATTCCTGTAAAAAAACTATTATTTAATAGACAAATGATAGACACAGATTCATTGATCGGATATCGCGATCGTCTTCATTTCTTAGCACTAGAAGGTGTAATGGTCGAGCCTATGCAGATTAATGAAAAATGTATGAGAAACTATATCTACGCTCAATCATTATTAGTAGCTCTACCAGAAGAATACAAGCTATATAATCTATTAGAAGATTATTTGCGAGCAGAATTTTTATCAAATAATCAATTCAAAATTAGAAATATTCTTCTAGATATCCGCTTAGACAAAAATGACATGATACAAGATGTATATGATAAAATGATTGCGCACTATTTACTAGATGGCAATATTGATCCTGTACATAGATTTTCTGATATTACAGACCATCTTAATAATATCGGAGCAAATGTAGATCTCGCTGAGTCAATAATGAAGTATGGCAATGCTCTAGCGACTAAATTAGAAACAATTATTAGCAATGAATCTAAGAATCGCCTTCAGATAGAAACATTTTCTGAGCAAGCTATCCACACATTCTCAACCGCTGAAAACATAGGCAACCGCTCTGTAAATGCTCATCAACATACGATATGGGAAAGACGATTAATATCTTTAAGACTATTAGAAGAACCATTATCTCATGACATGAATTTACCATCTGAACTAATGCAATACGAAGATGAAGAACTCATTTTGGATACCGATACCATGACCGAAAAGATAACTTCGTCTGTCGGTAAAAAGCATTTCTCTCCAATGAGATCGAACAATGGATTGATTGGACGTCAAACAACTGCTTATACTAACAACTATAATAATCAAACATTTGATAATCAATAAAACTAAATAAATATTAAATAACTACTTGATTTTTTAATTTAACTGTGATATAATGACCGCAGTTAAATTTTTTTAACTAAGTATATTGGTCAAGTCGAGATAACCAATATACCCTTGCCTAATATTAGGCCAATAGTCCATAAGGAGGTTAAAAATGAAAAGTTATGAGTTGATGTACATCATTCCTAGTCAATCTACTGATGAAGACAAAGAAGCTAAAATTGCTCTTGTTAACAGCATGATTGAAAAAGATGGTGGCAAGATCGAATCTGTCGAGCGTATTGGTAATAAGAAATTAGCATACGAAATCGAGAAGAAGCGTGAAGGTTACTATGTATTAGTTAACTTTACTGCTGATGCATCTATCCCTAACAAATTAGGTGCATTATTATCTATCACTACTGGCATCATGAGATATATCATAGTTGCTAAATAGTTAATCGCGTATTCACGCATACTGTATAGGAGAAATTATGAATAAGGTTTATTTAATTGGTAATTTGACACGTGATCCTGAGCTTACTACTACCACTAGCGGTATCTCAGTATGTCGTATGTCTATCGCAGTTGGTAGAAGATTCACTAATGCTGAAGGTAGCAGAGAGACTGACTTCTTCAATATCACAGCATGGAGAGGCACTGCTGATAATTGTGCTAAGTTCTTAAAGAAAGGCAACAAAATCGCAGTATCTGGATCAATACAGACTAGAACATACGAGAAGACTGATGGTACTAAAGGTTTCTCTATTGACATTGTTGCAGACGAGGTAGAATTCTTATCTTCTAGAAACGATGCCGGAGAGAATGATAATATGGGCGGTACTAGCATGGGCTCTTCTAGTCCAGTGTCTGACCTTCAACCTATTGATGACGACAACTTACCTTTCTAGAGAAGTATTATTTAACTTATCTATTAAGATAGTCGGACTGAATTTTATTTAATTAATTGTCGATGACTCGTTAAGAGATTTAATATTATATAAGGAGAAATTATTATGGCAGAGATCGAAGAAGTAGTAAAAACTCCAGTAGCTAAAGAAGAAACTAAAGTAGTTACTGAAAAGAAAAAATTCTTCAAACAACACAGCAAGAAGAGAAAAGTATGTGCTTTCTGTGAAGATAAAAACTGTAAGTTTATTGATTACAAAGATGTAAATAGACTTAAGAAATATGTTACAGAGAAAGGAAAGATCGTTTCTTCTCGTCAAACTGGTACTTGTGCTCGTCACCAAAGAGAGCTTACTACAGCTATCAAGAGAGCTAGAAATATCGCTTTACTTCCATTCAGCGGTGACTAGAATATATACGACTGCGTTTGCAGTCGTG
>JBKSNA010000051.1:0-22392 GCA_046882085.1 Clostridia bacterium | reverse complement strand
AGTAAATTATTTGATAAATTATAATTTAATTTTTAAGTAATTTTGATAATTATTATTAATTTATTAAGTATATAATTTGATTAGTCAAAATAATATCATAAATATTATTAATAAATATTATTTATATATAAAGTTATCTACAAAATAAACTAAAATTGTGGATAACTATTTAATAATTATTTTGTTAATTAAAATAAATATATATATATTATTAATAATATAATAAAAAATAATATTTATTAATTTATATTTTATAATTTTTTGTTAATAAAATATTTAAATAATTAATGAATTATAAAAAATAAATAAATATTAATTTAAATTTAATTTATTTTTAGTTTTAAAAATTTATATTAAAAATATAAGAGAATATATGTAACTTTAGTGGTTATTTGTAAGTTAGAAATTTTTAGATAAACTTTATCAAAAGATTTGACATGTTTGGGTTTATTTGGTAGTATAATGCTGTATTATGGTTTTGGTATGGGGACAAGACTAGAAAGGTAGAGGAGAATTATGAAATTTAGATGTGATGGACTAGAACTAAGCGACGCTATTAGCACAGTATCTAAAGCTATTAGCAGTAAGACTACTTCTCAAATATTAGAAGGTATCAAGATGGTGTGTACTAATGATAGACTTACATTATCTGCTACCGATCTAGAGATGAGTATTGAGAAGACTATTAGAGCCGAGGTAGAAACCACTGGCGAGACAGTTGTCCCTGGTAGATTATTTGGTGAGTATATTAGAAAGCTCACTAACGAACAAATTGAATGTGAGTTAAATGAAAAAAATCAATTAAGAATTGCATACACAGATAGTGAAGGTTGTTTGCAATGTATGGAGATCAGTGAATTTCCACAATTAAAAGAGTTGGCTAAAGACAGTTTCTTCGAGATTTCAAAGGAAGATTTCAAAACTTTGGTAAACAATGTGTACTACGCAGTAGCACAAGATGATAGTAGACCAATACTAAAGGGTATTTTATTTGAGATTACAGGCAATCAAATACGTGCTGTAGCGGTAGACGGTTGTAGATTAAGCATTGCCAACAAGACTTTGGTGAATACTACTAGTGATTTCAAACTAATCATTCCAGGTAAAAATATCTATGAAATAATGAAAATGATGGATAATGATGGCAATATTAAGGTCTATGTGCATTCTAATAATATCATGGTAGATCTTGGTGATACTATTATTATCAATCGTCTAATTGATGGACAATTTATTAATTATAAACAAATTGTTCCAAAAGATTTTTCAACCACTGTAACAATCAACAAAGAGCAATTAGAAGATGCTATTGATAGAGCTAGTGTATTGTCTCGTATTGATAAGAATAACTTAGTAAAATTTGACATCAAAGAAAAGAACTTAATGCTTACTTCAAATAGTGAGATAGGTAACACTAAAGAAAATATCACAGTAGCAGTGAAGGGTAATGACCTTAACATTTCTTTCAACTCTAAATATTTTAGTGATTGTTTGAAGGTTATTGATAATTCTTATATCAAGATGAATCTAAATAGCCCTATTCAACCATGCGTTATCACTCCGGTAGAAGGAGAGGATTTCGTATTCTTGATACTTCCTGTAAAATCTAGATAATGTGGTAATAGTGTAGTTTTCTACATAGTTATCCACAATATGTGGAAAAGTTTGTAGACAAAGACAATTCTTAATAGAGTTGTCTTTTTTGTATTATTGACAAAACGTGCTTCGTATGTTAAGATATCTGCACATATGGAGGAAGATATGAATTTAGTAGAACATATTAAGAATTTCTTAGCAAAACAAGGACTTAATTGGAACGGAGAGATTGAGTATGATATTAAGACTAAGAAAGGTAAGGTGGCAGATTTTAGGCAGGCTGAAGCTAGTGATTTTGAAAAAGAAGGCGATCAGCAGACAATAATTATTGATTTCGGCAAGAATGGTCAAATCGCATTAGTTGTTGGTATTGATTTGATTGATTTTCACATTTACGGAATAGATCCAGGCTGGGCAATGACTGCCTATCCAGGAGATAATGATGAGATTATGGAATTGTGCGACGAACATCGAGATCTATCTAATGAATGGTTTGAATATATGCTAGTAAATGGAGGACTAGTCTATAGACAAGCAATAATAAAGATATGTGCCAAGAAAAAAGAAGAAGCAGAAGAATATCTAAATAAGCGTTTACTAGATCTAGATAGAAAGATTGGGTATTTAGAGAAAAAGAAAGGGTATGAGAAAGCTGCTTACAAAGAAAAAATTACCGAACTAAATAAACTAGAGAAAAAAATATATACTATTGAAATGTAATTCAAAGGTTATCCACAGGAAAATTAAAAGTTGTGGATAACTTTTTTAATTTGTGGATAAAAAACTATATTTTTATTTGCAATAAAATTTTCTTCGCGGTAGAATTAGATCGTATTTAAGAATACAGAGATGATGGTTATCTTAAAAACTTGGGACCCCACAAGACGCATGTCTAGAAAGGGAAGAGAAGTGACTAGCTCTAAGGTTTATGATTGTGCAGAAAGGCACAATCTAGCAAAACGCCAAGTCATGACGAGGAGAGTTGTCAGAGTGCTTTTACCTAAAAATTATCAAGTAATTTTAAGGGAACCCAGTCGAATTTGACCACCTTAAGTCAAATCATTAAATAAAAAAAATTAAGTGCAATACATGGAGAGTTGTCAGAGTGGTCGAATGTGTCGCTCTCGAAAAGCGATGAGGTGAAAGCCTCCGGCGGTTCGAATCCGCCACTCTCCGCCAAGATTAACCAAAGGAGAAAGCATGGATAATAAAAAGATAAAAACGAATAAGAAAAAATCAACAGAAGATTTAACATTTGAAGAAATGAATAAATTGACTATCGATTTTATTAAGGAAAATAATGTATCAACTTTAGGAGCAAAGAAAAATGTTAAAAAGAAATAGACCAGACAATGTAGTATTCTCACTAGATAGCGATATATTATTTGCTTTAGCATATTTGCGTATGACAAAAGATAATCCTAATCTCAAAAGTGCAAAAGAAGAATCTTCTCAAGATGTTTTAGCCAACAAAGAAAAAAGAGCAGTGGCTGAAAAGTTATTAGAATTGTATGAGAATGGAGATGTGGATTTCTTTGTTTCTCCACCTGTATACATTGAAGCTCGAAATTCTAAATATGCTACCGATTTTATTATAAATTGTTGTTTCATGCCACCTATAATAACTAATGATTCTGGAGAGGATGAATTAGAAGGGGTAAAAGAAGTAGATAA
The DNA here is from genome assembly GCA_046882085.1 of Clostridia bacterium. Taxonomy (GTDB): domain Bacteria; phylum Bacillota; class Clostridia; order Christensenellales; family UBA1242; genus Onthoplasma. The sequence goes on along the minus strand of JBKSNA010000051.1, from coordinate 19,122 downwards.
ATTAGCTAGAGAATATGTGAAACCAAGGTATTATATAGACAAAAAAGACGGAGTGGAAAAGAAGACAAACTCTGCTATGATTAGTAAACCTAATGTGTCTAATTTTGACCTTTATGAGCCTACTGCAGACGCATATATTATGGCTTGGAGTACTATCTATGGATTCGAATTATTGACTAATAATGCGGATCATTTCATATCATATGGAAGATTTATAGTAGATAATAAGACTGGAGAAACTAAAAAGGACGCATATAGAAGAAAAGCAATAAGAGAAATCAACGAAAGAGAAGGCTGGATAGTATCTATAAAGAACGGTAAGAGAATGACTGCTGCTCCACATGGATTGTTAGAATACGGATTTATTTTAAATGGAGATTTGAAGGTTCATGCTCGCAACACCGGTGATCTGAACATGGCTATGCTTACCATCGATTTCTTAGAAAAGAATATTTTTGAACCACAAGATAATGAATATTATAGCACCGAAGAAGATTTTGAAGAATCTGAAGTAACAGACGAAGAAGATGAAATTTCTTTAGAGAATTAATCGTACTCGGAGATATTATGAAGGTAGTGATTTTTGATTTTGATGGCACACTGACTATAAAACATGGGAATCTATGGAAAAAGATATGGAGTGAGTTGGGCTATGATGTTGGACCTAATTCATATTACAAGAGTCTACTTAATAGATTTTTTTATGGAGATTTATCGCATAAAGAATGGTGTGAATTAACGCTTCTTGCCTATCAAGAAAAAGGATTTAATATCTCAAAATTTGATGAAATCATAGATACTATTGAGTTGCAAGACGGAGCGATTGATCTTATCAAATATTTACATTCTAAGGGTATAGAGATACATATTGTTAGTGGTAATATTATATACGCGATCAATAGAGTCTTGAAAGAGAATACTCAGTATATTTCTATGATTAAAGCAAATGAGTTTTTGTTTGATAAAAGTGGAAAAATCTCCGATATTATAGGCACAAAATATGATCACGAAGGCAAAGCAAAATATATTACTGAGCTATGTGTTAACAATAGAATTGATCCTCAAGAAGTATTATTCATAGGCAATAGTTCTAATGACGAATGGGTACACCTGTCTGGAGCTAAAACTCTATGTGTGAATCCAGATGAAACTGAAATAAATAATACTAAGATTTGGAACAAAGTCGTATATACTGAAAATCTTTTAGATTTAATAAAGGATATCGAGTAATGTATATTTTTTCGCAAGTATTAGTAATATTGTCGGATATATTGTTCATCATTTCTACTATGTGTAAGAGCAAGAAAAATGTAGTGTTTTATTTAATACTATCTACTATTTTATTTGCTAGTCATTATATATGCTTGTCTGCATGGACGGGTGCTGTAATTGGAATAATAGAGTTAGTGTATTTAATCATAATGTTCTGTTTGGAGATTAAAAACAAGACAAAATACAATACATTAGTTACGACTATTACGATCTTAGCTACAATAATTTTATCTATTATTACTTGGGCGGGCTGGATATCTATACTTCCAATGCTTGCCATGGTGATATATTTGGCATGTATGATATTTAGGAATTTAGTAATAGTAAAAACAGGAACTTTCATTCGTTTGGTTTTAAATGGTATATATATGTTAATACTAGCATCTTATTTTGGAGCAGGACTGACTATTGCGATTCTTTTATTCAACATAGTAGGTATTGTTAGAGATACTAAACACAAAAAAAGAAAATAGAGTAAAATGATTTAAATCGTTTTACTTTTTTTTCTTTTTATGTCAAATTATATGTATTAGAAGAAATTTGTAAATTTCGTACTAAGGAACAATTTTTAGAATAAATTAATAAAGGAGAAGTTATGGATTTAGTAGTATTAGCAGCAGGAATGGGTAGTAGATTTGGAGGAGATAAGCAGATCGCGTCAATAGACAACGACGACAACTTCATATTAGACTACTCAATATTCGACGCGAAAAGAGCAGGATTCGATAGAGTAGTTTTTATTATCAAGAAAGAAAATGAGAAGATTTTCCGCAATAAAGTAGGCGCTAGATTAGAAGGAATTATTGATGTTGAATATGTTTTCCAAAGCATAGATAATGTACCTAATGGTGCTAAGGTACCACAAGATAGAGTAAAACCTTGGGGTACAGCACATGCATTATATTGTTGTAAAGATGTATTGAGTGATCGATTTGCCGTGATTAATGCAGATGATTTTTATGGTAGAGAATCTTTTGAACTCATTGCAAATTTCTTAAAAGAAAACAAGGGTGATAATGAGTTCATTAGTGCAGGATTTTTGGTAAAGAATACTTTGACTGACAAGGGAACTGTAAAACGCGGAATATTCACTCTAGATGGACATAAGGCGATTGCACTAACAGAGAGCGAAGTGAAGCGTGAAAATGATAAAATAATAGCAACTCCACTAGATAAGGGAGAATGGAGAGAGATAGACAAAGATACTCTAGTATCGATGACTATGTTTGGTTTCACACGAAAGTTACTAGATAGAATAGTGAAAGAGTATGACGCTTTCTTTGCTCAAGATGAGAGCAAACTAACGAAAGCAGAATTTTTACTACCAGAAGTAGTAAATAGTATGATGTTGGATAATGATATTGAGATGAATGTATATACCACACCTGCTAAGTGGTATGGTATTACATACAAAGAAGATCTAGAAAACTTCAGACAAGCGATCGAAAATATGAAAGATGAAGGGAAATATCCAGAACATTTATACGACAACACTCTCACAAAATAAAAAAGGATAATTATGGATAGATATGATACAGCATTGGAGTTTGCTACAAAGAAACACCATGGTCAAATGAGAAAAGATGGAGTAACCCCTTATATTGTGCACCCTGTAGGAGTAGCGGATTTGGTAGCAGAGTTTGCTCAAGATAATGAGTATTTAGATACTATGTTGGTCGCAGCTCTCCTTCACGATACTCTAGAAGACACAGATACTACATATGAAGAAATATATGAAACATTTGGTGATAGTGTAGCAGATATAGTAGACGAACTTACTAGCGATAAAGAAGCGTGCAAGCGTATTGGTAAAGGAAAATATTTGAAGATTAAAATGCAAAATATGAGTGAAGAAGCTTTAACAATAAAGATTGCCGATAGACTATACAATATGCGAGATGTGGCATGTATGAAGCCAGAGAAGATACAGCAATTTATAGATCAAAATATAGAGATTATTGATTGGCTTCGTCATAATAGAGCAAATCTTACTGATACACATATTGATCTACTAAAGGCATTAGAAGAAGAGGTTAATTTCGCTATCTCTGAACTAGAGTTGTCTAACAACAAATAAGCTATAATTATAAATATTATGTAAAACAAAAAAAAGACAAAATGTCCGTTGACAAATGAGTCTTTTTTTGTTATGCTATACACAATAGGAAATCTAAATAATCTTATTTAGATAGCAACCCGTGGCAATAGCCTAATTCCAGAAGGAAAACCCTAAGCGTAATCCTATAATTTAGAGAGAAGAGAACTATATGGACTGGCGTCCATATAAATCACTCTTTTTTCTAGAAATAATAAGAGAGAGTCACTCATAGATGTTTTTAATTAATAATCATGTAATTAATAAATCATAAACTCATTAAATTACATTCTTATTAATTAAAAGTTATCTTTAAAAAAAGATAACTCTCTCTTATAAAAATCTAAAAAAAAGGAGAGAATTATGAAACAAACTTACCAACCAAAGAAAAAACAACGTAGCAAAGTTCATGGTTTCAGAGCTAGAATGAAGACTCTTTCTGGTAGAAAAGTCATCAAAAGACGTAGAAACAAAGGCAAGAAAGAATTGTCAAGATAAGTGTTATGTTGAATAAAATCAATCGATTAAAGAAAAGAAAAGAGTTTAATTTCATATACAAGAAAGGCGAAGTAGCACATTCTCATAGTTTTTTTGTACACTTCGTGAAGGCTTATAGACCATATCCTCAGATTGGTATATCAGTATCTAAACAAGTAGGCAATTCGGTAGTGCGTAGTCGTGTAAAGCGTATCATTAGTGAGGCGTGTAGACTAAATATTGATAAATTCGCGGTGAAAAATTATGTCATTACAGCTAGAGAATCTGCTAAAGACAAAACAAGTATTGAGATTGAACAAGAATTGATCCACCTATTGAAGAAAAATAAACTATTTAGAGGCGATAATGTTTAGATTGTATTATATCTTGACATATCCGCTGACTCTTTTGTGTTTATTTTTACTATCAATGTATCGAGGATTAATTCGTTATGCTAGAAGCGGTAAATGTTGTAGATTTTTACCTACTTGTAGCAAATATGCGTGGGATAGTATTGTCGAATTTGGCTGGCTTTTTGGAGGAATTTTGACTATTAAAAGACTCATTAAGTGTCGACCAGGCCATGAGGCAGGTTTTAATTATCCCGAACTAAATATTTTAGGAAATTATAAATGGAAATGTTAAACGTAAATATGTTATTAGCGAGTGATCTATGGTCGACTGTTATTAGTTGGTTCGCATCTTGGATTGTCAATTATGGTTGGACTATTATAGTATTCACTATCGCACTAAAGTTACTAATGAGTCCGTTGGATATCTTGCAGAGAACATCTAGTCAGAAGCAGACAAGATTCATGAGTGCAATGCAACCAGAGATGGCTATTCTTCAACAAAAATATGGTAATGATAAACAAAGATTAAATCAAGAACAAGCCAAACTATACAAAAAGTATAATGTAAATGTTGGTGGAATGTGTTTCACTATGTTTATTACTCTTGGTTTGTCGCTACTTATTTTTGGTACATTGTATGGCAGTCTTCGCTCATTTGGTGAAGAGAAAATGTATGAGTCTTATGCTAAGCTCGATGCAGTCTGTATAGAAGCTCAAGCACAGGCGGAAAATAATTCTAGTCTAGTAGATGAAAATGCTAAGATTGAATTTGTAAAAGATGAGATCATTGTAGAATACAAAAAACAACAAAAAGAAAATTCTTGGCTTTGGGTAAAGAATGTATGGCGTGGCGATACTAATACTTCTCAAATAGTAGAATTAAAAGCTTATGCTAAATACAAGAAGATAGATAAAAATGATGCTGATCTAATCAGTAGAAATGAGATTATTTTAGATGCGGTAGATGAGGTAAATCCTGGACAAAATGGATATTATATACTCTTAGTACTAGCAGGTGTAATATCTTTCTTGACACAATTCTTATCTACTAAATTATTGGCTCCAAAAGGTCAAAAACTCAACACTATGAACAAAGTTATGATGGCTGTGATACCTCTCACTATGGTAATATTCGCATCTACTTCTAATACAGTGTTTACTTTGTACATTATTACTAACTCATTAATGACTGCAATTATATCTACTATCATATCATTAGTGATGAAGAGTAAGAACAAAGGCAAAACAGACACAGATATATTGTTGCCAAAAAAGAATATAGAAGTAGTAGAATATAGTCGTAACTACAAAAAATAGGAGAAAATTATGCAATTAGAAGCAACAGGAAAAAGCGTAGAGATCGCTATTCAAAATGGTTTATTAGAATGCGGTATGAAGCGTGAAGAAGTAGAAGTAAAAGTACTCGAAGATGGCGGATTATTCAAGAAGGCTAAAGTATTACTCATCTGGGGCGAAGCAAAGGCTGAAGAACCAGCTGAAGAGATCGTGTCAGAAGTAGTAGAAGACGCTATCAGCGAAGAAACTACCGAGACAGAAGTGGAAGAAGTGGTCGAAGAAAAAGAAGAGAAGAAAAAACGCGTAGTAGATACTACTCGTGTAGAGGCTCGTGGTAAAGAATTTTTGCTAGGTTTAGCCAAGTTGCTAGATGAAAATGCTACAGTAGAGAGCGAAGCAAAAGAAAACGAAGTAACCTTCTCAGTAAAAGGTGAAAAGTTGGGAAAACTAATAGGATTCCATGGCGAGAACATTCAAGCTCTTCAAATGTTACTAAGCGGTATTAAAACTCGTGGAGAAGGTCCTATCAGACTATATCTTGACATTGATGGATACAAGGCTAATAGAAATCAATCTATCATTGATCTAGCTAATAAGACTGCAGAGCAAGCTATTAAGATAGAGAGAAATATTCACTTAGATCCAATGAACGCTTATGAGCGTCGTATTGTACACACTACTCTTCAAGGACGTGATGACGTTACTACAGAGTCCACAGGTGAAGGCGAGAAACGTCATGTGGTAGTAAAACCATTATTTAGAAAGTAAAAAAATGACTCATTAAGAGTCGTTTTTTATATATAAAATGTGGATAAACAATAAACTAATTTATAATACTAATTGACAATTTCATTTTTCGCTGTTATACTATTAGCACAAGGAGTTTTTATGGAAAACGAACATTTAACTGAATTTGATATTAAATTAGAGAAAATTAAAAAATTAGAGTCTATGGGGGAGAAAGCGTATAAGGCTAAATTCAACAAGACTCATGAGTTACATGATTTAGAAAAATACGAACTAGGTACTAAGGTTAATGTTGCCGGTCGTATGACATTCAAGCGTACATTTGGTAAGCTTATTTTTGCTAAACTTTATGCCATTGGTGATAATTATGACTTCAATCCTAGTGAAGCACAACGTACTAGCGTGCAGATCAGTCTATCACTAAATATCGTAGGAGAAGAGGCTCTCGCTAAATTTAAGGAATTTTGCGACATTGGCGACTTCATAGGTGCTACAGGAGAATTAGTACGTACTCAAACAGGAGAATTGACTGTTCAGGTAGAGAGTTTTGAATTGCTATCTAAGGCGCTAAGAGGATTACCTGAGAAATTCCATGGACTAGTAGATATTGATGCTAAGTATCGTCAGAGATATTTGGATATTATCTCTAATGAGAGTAGTAGAAAAGTATTCGTGGCTCGTAGTAGAGCTGTGTCTTTTGTGAGAAGATATTTAGAAGATAACGGCTTCATCGAAGTGGAGACTCCTATTCTTCAGACTGCAGTGAGCGGTGCGAGTGCTAAGCCTTTCTTCACTCATCACAATGCATTGAACCTTGATTGTAATCTTAGAATTGCTACTGAGACATGGCTAAAGATGGCTGTAGCTGGTGGCTTTGATAAAGTATTTGAATTGGGTAAAGACTTTAGAAATGAAGGTATGGATCCTACTCACCTTCAAGAATTCACTCAAGTAGAGTGGTATGCTGGTTATTGGGACTTTGAAGACAACGTTAGATTCTTCAAGAAATTCATCAAAGAACTCATGATGTACACTATTGGCACTACTAAGATCACAGTAGCTGGTAATGAGATTGACTTCGGTGATGAGAATTGGGAGAGAGTGAACTATGTAGAGAAGATGAGAGAACTTCTTGGCTTTGATTTCTTAGAGATCGAAGACTATAAAGTATTGGCTGACAAGATCGCTGAAAGTGGTAAACTTACTCGTGATGAATTAGAAGGATATAATTCTTGTCGTGCGATCATTGACTATGCCTACAAGAAACTCATTAGAAGACATATCGTAGGACCTACTATTTTATACAATTATCCTGCATTCTTGAAGACATTGGCTAGAAGAAATGATGCTGATGCTAGAGTAACAGATGTATTCCAAGTGGTAGTAAACGGTGCTGAGATATTGAATGCGTATAGTGAATTGGTAGATCCTGTTGAACAGAGAAAAGCATTAGTAAGTCAGCTAAAAGATAAAGAAATGGGCGATGATGAGACTATGGACGTTGATGAAGATTTCTTGCTCGCTATGGAGCATGGTATGCCACCTATGTCTGGACTTGGATTCGGTATTGATAGATTTATTATGATGATATTTGATCTTCCAAATATTCGTGATACTATCCTTTTCCCTATGACTAAACCAATCGATCAAGACAAGGCGGAGAATAATGAAGATTAGTATATTAGGAAGTGGACGTTGGGCGTCCAATTTAGCAGGACTATGTCTAAAGAATGGACATGAAGTATTGACATATGAGAAGATATTAACGGGTATTCCTGAGAGTGAGTTTTTCTCTACAGGTAAGAATAGTTATATTGATCTATCTAAATACTATTTAGATGGTAGGTTAAAGTGTACTCATGATCTCGAGCGCGCTATAGATAATAGCGACTATATCATAATATCAATACTTAGCCAAAAGCTAAATGAATTTATGCAAGACGTTAAGAATGTAGTAGGTTATTCTACTAAGAAATATTGTATTGCCATGAAAGGTGTAGAGGCGACTACAGGACGTACTCTCACTGAGATAATGATGGACAATGGTGTGTACAAGAATAATCTAGTAGCGCTAGCTGGTCCTGGTCATGTGCAGTCTATTAGTGCTGGACATAAGACGCATATGGTAGTAGCTGGATACAATGCTGATCTTGCTGAAAAATTTAAACAAATTCTATCAAATGATGGATTCAAATTATTCCCTAATCCAGATGTTAAAGGTGTAGAGATATGTGCTGCGGCTAAGAATGTATATGGAGCATTGGCTGGTATCTGCGTGGGATCAGAAAATGACACTCTTCGTGGTAGTCTAATGTGTGCGAGCCTTGCTGAGATGGAGCATTATCTTGACTCTATGCAATGCGTACCGAAGACTGCGAGAAGATTGCCTCTACTTGGCGACTACGATGCTACTATGTACGATAAGAATAGTCATAATCTTAACTATGGTATTGAGGTAATGCGCCAAAATACAATAGAACCAAAATTATCATTTAGTTCTATTGAAGGTAAAGAGGCAGTAGCAGGACTATTAAAGAGAATGATTAATTATAACAATCAAGTAAGTGATAGTATGCAACTCAGAGCACCACTTCTTACTGCATATAATAATGTAGTGAAAGGAATAGTGCCACCATCTGCTGCTATTGAAGAGATAGAATCGGCGATTGACGATATTTACTCACATGATGAGTTATAAAAAATGGCGAATAATTTCGCCATTTTTTTATCTCTTGATAATGACTTTTTCTCCACCGAGCATGATGTCTGGTAGATTTGGATTGCATAGTTTTAGATTATCTGGAGTGATCTTAATGCGTTTGCACAATTCCCAAAGAGTTTCGTTAGGTTTAGCTAGATAGATCTGGTAATCATATTGAGAAAAATCTAAATTTTTACCAAGGGAAATATTGTCTACTTGTTCTTTTGATTCTTTTATGTATGAACATATTGATATATCTAGTAGATACTCTAGTTCGATAATAGTACCACGTTTTACTTTACACTTGCAGTCTTCGACATTAATGTCTGTGTGAATACAATTTAATTCAGTCATAGAGATTTTGGTATTGATGATAAAAGGTATCTCGCAGATTTTTTGGCGCTTATCCATATTCTCATCAATATATACCAAATGAGAAGTGATAATGCCTTCAAGGTATAATATATTATCTTTTAAATATCTATTAGTAATCTCAGGCACAATATTTAAATTTGATATAAGTTCTTCGATAGCATTTTCGTCGTTAGATAGAGAGATCTCATTTGAAATTGTTTCTTTGATATATTCTTTGTTTGATAATTTGAAATAATCACGGCTGGTGATATTAAGATCTACGTCGTAGTCAGTAGAGAAGGCGTCATCGACAATGTCTATTGTGATGTATTTGATAGCGACACCGGCGATTCTTAGTTTATTAGTAACAATAATGATATTATTGTCATCTTCTGTCTCAGTAGAAATAGATTCGTTAGCAGGATCAACGCGAACTGATAGATCTAGTTCACTATCCATAGACAGATCTTCTAATTCTATATTGAATTTCACATTGAAGCAATCTTTTAGTTCTAAGACTTTTGGTTCGTCATTGCGGATAGTCTCAAATAATAGAGTTGAGTACAATTTGCCTTCTATAATAGCCATGCCATTTTGAGCTACTATATTTGATTGAGTAAAATATGCGTTATGCTCTAATATCTTTGATATATTGTCCTTTGTTTCAAAATTGGTAGTATAATCTATTCGTTTGTCTATCACATTGGATATTGAAGTAGTAGTAATCTCACTTTTCTTTAATATCATATTGTCTAAATTAGTAATGTTTGAGTGAGTGCCAATATTGACATACATGATTGGCGAGATACTGATATCGCAGTTGATTTTCAATATTCCATCGCTAGACAATATATTATTAGACATACTAGAATGCATTACGTTAATATAGCAATCACTAGTAATAGCATTATCTAAAAACGTCTCGCTAAAACTTTGGCTATTACTGATGGTGTTAGTAATATTATCTGTATCAATATATACTACTTTGATACCGATTTTACCATTGATTATTGCTTTACCATTGCCACACTCTACAGATTCGTCATATAGGTAACTATTGATATCTAAAATAGTCTTGATATTGACATTAGCATCGATAGGTATACTTATAGTGGTGTTGAGATTTATATTAGTTAGATTCTTGGCAAATGTGATTTTTAAGTTATCCGAATTTTCCATAATTCCCCCTCTTATCTAATCTAGTATCTAATCTAGAAAAATATGACTATTAAGTATTTTTTTATTAGATAAATCTTGAAATCTAAATATCCGACTTGTTTCGTTGATTTTTAGAAAAAATCTATATTTAATATGAAAAAATACAAAATTAATTTATCTTTAGACTTATAAAGCGAAGGACTTTCGACAATTTAATCATATTTATTTTAGAATTAGTCAAAATCTAGTAAATTTAACTGAAATTTGCAATGCGGAAAATTAAAAATTTTGGTATCATATATCCCGTACTCACGTCAAAATTCGTGATAAAAAGGGGAGAAATTATGAAAAAAATATCACTAATACTAGCAGATGAAGATCTAAAGACTATAGAAGAAATGAAGAAGCATTTTACTGATGATTTATATGATATATTGGCTACCACCACTAATGGAGATGAACTAATAAATCTAGTAAAAAAACATTCACCAGACATGATTATAATGGATATAGTGTTACAACAATGTGATGGATTTAAGGTACTAGATAATATTGACACGACAAAAACTAAAGTAATAATACAGTCGGCCTTATCTATGGACGGATTCATTAATAAGGCGATTAGTATGGGTGCTCAATATTATTGTATTAAGCCTTTCGACACCAATATTTTGAAAGAAAGAATTTATGATATTATTGAGTCAAAACTTGACCACAGATCTAATAGTAAGCAGTCTAATCAGATCGAAGAGAAGATTACTAATATATTTATAACAGTAGGTATACCTGCACATATTAAGGGATATCAATTTTTAAGAGAAGCAATAAAACTTGCTATTGCTAATCCTGAGATTATTAATTCTATTACTAAGAAATTGTATCCGACCATTGCTGAGAAATATGATACTAGCGCATCAAAAGTAGAGCGAGCTATTCGTCATGCTATTGAAGTGGCGTGGAACCGTGGCAAAATCGAAAACATCAATAATCTATTTGGTATTAAAGTATATTCGTCTAATGAAAAGCCAACTAATGGCGAGTTTATTGCATTAGTAGCTGATAAAATGTTGATAGAAGGGGCATAAAGACTAAATTAGTCTAATTATGTCAAATCGGATTATATCTAAATATTTGGTAAAAAATATTGAGGGGTGAGCTATGAAAAAAATACCAAATACTGTAGATAATATCAAGAAAAAAATCATGGAACTAAAAGGTAGAGAAGTGAGTCTATACATCAATCGAGGCAGGAGAAAAATAAGTAGTTATCGTGCGACGATAGAAGACGTATATGCTAGCGTGTTTACTGTGAAGTCATTAGAATCAGTATTCACTTATTCATATAATGACATATTGTGCGGAGATGTGAAAGTGATGATAGATTAGAAAATACTTAAGTCATTAAGTATTTTTTTGTGTTTACTACAAACTAAATTTTCCAGCGAAAGCTAAGTAAATTAGTTTATTCAGATAAACAATATACTGTATTTACGAGCGAGGCGATGTTAGTATAAAGTCAATAAATCTTAGGAACAAAATATCTTCTTTTTATCGTATGGTATTGACATTTTAATAAATTTTTAGCATAATAGAGTGAATGAAAAATTCGATTTTGTACAATCGAGATAAAAAAGGAGAAATGATGAAAAATTATAATCCAATTAGGGGAACGAATGACTATTTGCCTAGAGATGCTAAGATTAGAGAAATTGTAAGGGAGAGAATCCTTGAGATCTATCAAAACAATGGATACAATCTCATCTCGACGCCAATATTAGAGAGTCTAGATTACCTTAATTCTAGTGAAGGCGGAGATAATTTGCGCCTAATGTTCAAGACTGTAAAACGCGGTAGCAAACTTAACCTTGCGAAAGAAAATCTATGCGAAGCAGACATTGTGGAAGAAGGACTTAGATATGACCTAACTGTACCACTCGCTAGATTCTATGCTAACAATAAGGACAAACTACCAACTCCATTTAAGGCGATTCAGATTGATTATAGTTTCCGTGCAGAGCGTCCTCAACGCGGTAGAGAGCGTCAGTTTATTCAATGCGATATTGACGTATTTGGCGACAGTACTATTAATGCTGAATTGGAATTATTAAAGACTAGCCTAGACACATATATGAGTCTAGGATTCGATAATCTCACTCTCAAGATTAATAATCGTCAAATTCTCAATAACATTGTGTTATTCGCAGGATTTAATGAAGAAGATATCAATTCAGTATGTGTTACACTTGATAAGTTAGACAAGATTTCACTAAATGGTGTAATGATGGAACTTATCGAAAAGGGATATGATACAGACAAGATCAATAAATTAGCTGAAATAATCGGCGAGATTGGCGAGAGTGGATTAGACTGTGCGACTAAATATGGTGTGTCATATGACGTGATTGCTGATATGAAATATCTAATATCTACACTCAACACATTGACTGAGAATAAGTGTAATATCATGTTCGATATATCTATAGTGCGCGGACAGGGTTACTACACAGGTACAGTATACGAATTTTATACCGATGGGTTCGGCGGTGCTATCGGCGGCGGTGGTCGTTATGATAAGATGATCGAGAAGATTACTGGCATTGCAGTATCTGCAGTAGGAGCAAGTATTGGTTTTGAGCCTGTTACAATGCTTCTTCGTGAGCGTGGTGCTACCTTTGACATGAAGTCAAATTTGGCATTATTATACGATGCAGATGATAATATTGTAGAAGTATTTGATATTAAAGACAAATTGAAAGAAAAGTACAATGTATCATTATTTGCGCGTCCTAAGAATATGAAAACTTTTTATGACAAGATATTAGAAGTTGCTGATTTAGTTACTAGTGTAAAAGACTTCAAAAATAACATTGAGATTAAAGTATTGAATAAGTAGGAAATTATGGAAAAGACGATAGATGAGATCAAAGCAGAATATATAAATATATTTAAGAACAATATCAAGAGAGAGGGTGCAGACAAATTATTAGATTATATTACTAATTCGTGTGATTTTTTCACAGCACCTGCATCGACTAAGCATCATTCGTGCTTTGAAGGTGGACTAGCACTACATTCGGTGAATGTATACAATAGATTCAAGCAGTTACTCATTAATGAATATGGTGATAAATATACTGATGTGATTAGTGATGAAAGCATTGCTATTATTTCACTGCTTCACGATCTCTGCAAGATCAATACATATACTATTGACTATAGAAATCAAAAAGTAGATGGACAATGGGTACAGGTACCATATTATGCGTATAATAATACTCTGCCTTATGGACATGGCGAGAAGTCTGTGTACATAATCAGCGGATTCGTGCGACTCACTCGAGAGGAGGCAATGGCAATAAATTGGCATATGGGTGCATTCGATATTCGTTGTCAAGTCAGCAATGATCTCTCAGAAGCGTTCAAGAGATTCCCTAGTGCCTTATTATTTCATGTAGCAGATCTAGAAGCTACATATCTTGATGAAAAATCTAATTAGAAAAGAAAAAGACTCGCTAAATGCGAGTCTTTTTTAGAAATCATTGTCGCTATCATCGTCGTCATCGTCATCATCGTCGTCGAAATCATCATCAATATCATCTAGATCAATGTCGTCATCATCGTCATCATCATCGTCGTTATCGTCATCATCATCTAGATCTTTATCAAGATCGTCGCCGAAAGAGAAGTCTTCGTCTAAACCGGTAGAGTCTTCCATGTCTTCGTCGAAGATTTCTTCATCAACAGTAGGGACATCGTCATCATCGTCATCGCCATCGTCGTCATCATCGATGTATTTGTGCCAATCTGAGATTTCTTTATCTTCAGCGTCTTCGTCTAATGTGATGCCTAATTCTTGCTTGCAACTATCACAAACTTCTTCATCGTTTTGTACAAAGTTGATCTTACAGATAGGACACAATTCTAGATCGCCGATATCGTCTTCTCCAGCCTCTATTAGTTTTAATTCTTTTTTACAAACAGTACAATACTGATCCGCTTTTTTAATATAATTTAATTCACAACGCGGACATAAAATCCATACAGGTTTAGTGGACTTAGCCATAAATATTTCCTCCATTTGCTTAGTATATTATAATTGCCCAAAATTAATTTGTCTACTAAATTTAAAAACATATCGAAAATTTATGAGAAATTTATTATCAAAAATATAAAAAGGCATAAAAATCATCGAAAATATAGCATTTTAGATTGAACAATTTTATAGTATTGAGCATAGATACTGATGAGGTGATTATGGCTGTAGCGAGTGATTTTTTGATAGGTGCTAATGATGAACATGGACTGAATCCGCCAACTGCAGGCAAGAGAACTCCGATAATATCATACATTGGGCGAAGTTTTTATGAGAATGAATTTAATAGACGTGCTAAATTTGAATTTATACTAGCATGTCTAAGATGTGGATTCAATGTCTATGATGTTCACCCAGAGGTACAAGATGTCAGTGTGTCGACTAGAGTAGTACGTGCTAGACGCGCTAATGTTAGTTTGCTAATAACTTTCGCATATAATGCTTCGGGGAATGGGTTGACATTTAACTCTGCGCGGGGACTTGAAGTGTATTATAGTCCGTTTAATCCTTTTCCTAACGAGAGTAGATTGTTATCCGAAAGCGTATACAACAGTATTATTGAATTTGCTAATGCTGTACCGAGATTCGTGGGGAGATTGTCAGTCGGTGTGTTATCAAATGTGAATTGCCCAGCCACACTTATTGAAGCTGGATTTATGACCAATTTTGAAGAAGCGAAACTGATGCTTAATCCACGATATGTTCTTGGAGTAGGCGAAGGAGCGTGTAATGGCGTATGTGAATATCTTGGTGTAACATATGTGCCAAGAGAATTATCTAATTATCCGACACTAAGACAAAACTCGTCTGGGAATTTTGTAACCATTCTACAGTATCTATTAAACGACTATGGATATGATTTGGGCATAGACGGAAGATTTGGCGCCAACACATTACGTGCGGTACAAGATTTTCAAACTAAAAACAAACTTACTGCAGATGGTATTGTGGGAAGAAATACCTGGAATGCTCTATTAAACTTAAATCCGTCTAGTGTAACACTTCGTCGTGGAGATAGATCTAGTGGAGTGTTGTTCTTGCAGAGATTGTTATTGTCATATTTATATCCAATTACAGATTTAGATGGTATATTTGGTCCAGAAACAGAACGTGCGGTGAGATCTTTTCAAGCAGAGAATGGATTGTCAAACGATGGAATAGTTGGGCGCAATACATGGAATGCTTTATTCAATAGTAATGGTAGGCCTAATCCAAATTAATCTTCAAAAATACACTAATTTTCGCTAAAAAAAAGCATACTTTAGTGTATTTTTTATTTTTTTGTACCGATTATTAGAATATGAAAAAGGTTGTAATTTTATTTGTTTCATTAATTTTGGTAGCAGTGGTGGGATTGATGTTACCAACTGATAAAGAAAACTATGATTATCTTCGTATACATATTAGAGCTAATAGCAACGATCAAATCGATCAATCGGTCAAGTACGAAATCAAAAATGAATTAGTTGAATTTTTGACGCCATATCTTTGCGAGGTAGATTCTAAAGATGATGCTATTGATAAAATAAATAGTATGAAGATCGTACTACAAACTAAATGCAATAAAATATTAAGAGACAAAGGATTTAGTTATACTACTAACATTAAAATAAATAACGAATATTTCCCGACTAGGAATTATGACAATATTACACTTTCTGCAGGATATTACGATGCTGTTATTGTCGAACTTGGACAAGCCGAAGGTGATAATTGGTGGTGTGTAATGTATCCGCCTTTATGTTTTGTGAATAAATTTGAAAACTCTATGCAAATTAATTACAAATCAAAAATTGTAGAATGGTTTTCTTCAATTTTTAATTAAAAAATAGTTATAATATCTGTATTTTTAGATAAAAAGGAGAAATATGAAGAAATTATTGATAAGTTTGCTGGTTCTTTTTACTACTGCATGTTCATTGATTGCCGGTGTGGGTGTGGTGAATGTTGTAAATGGCAATGCTAATTTGGCAGTGGAAACAGTGGCAAAAATAGAATCAGTATATTCAGCGACTGCGAATACTACTGAAGTCCAAAAAAGATTAAAAAAATGGGGTTATTATACAGGATCAGTAGATGGTATTAATGGACCGAAAACAATCGCTGCGGTGAAAAAATTCCAAAGAAAATATGGACTTACTGCAGATGGTATAGTGGGTCCTTTGACTGCAGCGAAAATGGGATTAAGCGTTAGTGGAGGATCTAGTTCGTCGTCAAACTATAATAGCAATGATAGATATCTTCTTGCTAAAGTTATATACGCAGAAGCCAGGGGCGAGAGTTATACAGGGCAAGTAGCAATCGGTGCGGTGGTATTAAATCGTGTAGAAGATAGTAGATTTCCAAATACTATAGCAGGCGTTATTTATCAGCCTTGGGCATTTACCGCGGTTAACGATGGTCAGATTAATTTGGAGCCTAATGCTCGTGCTTATCAAGCGGCTGATGATGCAATGAATGGTTGGGATCCAACATATGGATCGGTGTATTATTACAATCCAAAAACTGCTACTTCTAGTTGGATCTTTGGTACTAAAAAGGTAACTCAAATTGGTAATCATATTTTTGCAGTATAAGGAGTAAAAAATGAAAAAAAATAAAATAATTAGTGAAAATTTTGATGAAAATAGAGAAAAATCTACATCAAATGTAAATGATGATAAAAAAACAAAGAAAAAAAGCAATGCTCAAAAAGCGATGCCTGTTATGATAGTAACTATAGTGAGTTTGGTGGTTATACTTACTGTGGTTTTAATTGCTTATTATCAAGTGTATAGGTCAAGCAGACAAAATGCTAATGTTTTAGAAGGGGTGTATGCGTCAAGTTATTATTCAATGGTTGATAATGTGAATAATCTATCGGTGGATATTTCTAAATATGGCAATGCTACTACCGCTCAAGCGAAGATGAATACTCTGCAAGACATGTCAAATGACTGTAATTATATTTTGGCAGGACTTAGTGTATTGCCGATTAATCAGGAAAATGTAGTGTCTGCTATGAAATTTTTTAATCAAGTGAGCGGGGTATGTGAATCATATAGGAAAAGTCTTTTAAGAAATGAAAAGTTGTCGACTGAAGAAGATTTATTGATTGACAAAGTGGGATTAGTTGTATCAAGAATCAAATCAAATCTTAATAAACAAAATGGCGGAATGTATGATACGGGATTTAATTTTGTAGAAGCTGGAGTATTTGATAATACAGGCATGAATGAATTGTCGTCCGGTATGGGGGATTTGACTAGCGACAGTATTGAATATCCTGCGATGATATTCGATGGTCCATTCTCTACTGCACTTGAGACGAAACAGGTAAAAGGTCTTGGAGATAAGGAATATTCGCAGGAAGAAGCCTATGACTATTTGAGAAATCTTGTATATAAGAATAGAGATGAAGTAACCATAGAATACAAAAGCGATACCGATGGAGACATTTCTACCTATAATTATGATATAGAAATCGAAGGTAAAGATTTTATGGCGCAGGTGAGTAAAGTTGGAAAACTTTTGATCACTCTATCTGGAGATGTGGAGTCTGGAGATGCGATATTTGGCAAAAATGAAGCGATAAATATGGCGACGAATTTTGCTAATAATATTGGTTTTGAGTCTATGGAGTGTGTCTGGACTGAAACTCATGGGAATGTGGCTTATATAAACCTTGCACCAGTAATTGATGATGTGATAATGTATCCAGATCTTGTTAAGATTAAAGTTGACATGACTGCTCGAGACATAGTTGGATTAGAAGCGGTGAATTATGCGTTGAATCATGTGGATAGAGATGTTGAATTTAATGCAACCACGTCCGATGCAAAAGAAATGCTTGGATTTGATTATGAGATTGTTGAGACGAATAAGTCAGTAATACGATTAGACAATGGGGAAGAAGTGGCTTGTTATGAATTTGTATTAGAGAGAATTGATGGGGATTATTTTTATTACATCAACGCGAATAATTGCGAGATTGAAAAAATATTAAAATTAGTAAATGTACAAGATGTTAGTAAATTAATTTAAAAAATATTAAAAAATAAATAAAAAAATCAAAAAAATGTGTAAAATTCGTATTATTTACACATTTTTTACTAATATTTTGAAAATTTTTATATAATATTAAAATATTTTTTATTCTATTTCGTTTTCAGATGTTGTGTATTTTAAAGTATTCATAGTATCTGTAGAGATCATGCTTTTTTGGAGTGTACGCATTTGCTTACGAATATTATCGTTCCAACGCTCTGCTATAAGTTTGCACAATAGTTTCTTATTTGCTCTAAACTGTACCCAAGCAGTAGATAAATCTAGGTCTTGTCCAAACTTCTCATTCTTCCATACACACTTAGTATCCTCGAATATGAAAATGCTATTTATAAGGCTTTTTTCATATGTTTCTTTAGGCGAAGATATTACTAACAGCATATGGTTATCGTTATCTTCGGCAAATAACTTTACTTCACCACCCTCAGATATAATGTATCTGCCAATACTATTCACGAAATCGATATATACCTTCTCAGATAAATTTTTGATATTTTCTATATTACTCATCTAGTCCTCCTTTGGTGGTCCA
>JBKSNA010000050.1:0-17271 GCA_046882085.1 Clostridia bacterium | reverse complement strand
TGGCGGCTGATACAGGTCATGGTTGGTTGAATGAACTTATCAATGCGGTTATTGGTATTATCAATCCTATTTTGATCGTTGCGGCTATTGCAGGTATTATTTATGCAATAGTGGTAGGTATTAGATTTGTTAAGGCTGACGATAAGGGTGCTAGAGATGAAGCTAAGCAAAAGTTGATCTCAGTTATCATTGGTATCGTTGTTACTCTAGTATTGGTAGCTTTATTCTTCTGGTTGGCTAATGCTATCAGTTCAGGTCTTATCAATCCTGAGAACTGGATCTAGTTCTATTGAAAGAAAAATGTTCAATCATTTTTCTTTTTAATTAAAATGAAATAATAAGGAATTTAATAAAACAAGGGGTTTTTATGAAGAAAAAGATAATTACGGCTGTGTTGACATTAGTATTGTGCTTTACAGCAATGTTAACATTGTCTGCCTGTGGAGAATCGGCTCTTTCAATCGACACTAAAAATAGTACACAATTTGCATTAAATGCGGATATGAAGGCGTTGGCAACTTGGACATTGACTTATAATCCAGACAGACCTTATTATATAGAGAAAAATAAAGAGAATATTCCTGATATATATCTAGATGGTAACGATGCTAATGGGGAAGCTGTAGAGCAAAAAGAGTTGGGTGGTTGGAAAGTTCCAATTCAGACATATTCAGCTGCTGCAATAGTAGATGCTACTGGTGCTATAGCAATTCCGGGTTTAAGAATAGTAGGATTTAATACTTCTACTGCCACTGCAGATGGTGAGCAGAGAACTCTTACTTTTGTATTGCATGGAGAGAGTATTTCTGTAAAGTATACAGTGAAAGCTGCTACTGGTAAACAAGGTTAGAAAAAGAAGAGATTAGTCTCTTCTTTTTTCTTTATTGTATCTAACAGGAAAACATATTTTCATAAGAAAATTGTTTTCTTTTGGTTGACTATTATTTTTCTTTTGGGTATACTATTTTTAAGGGTAAAAAGGGGATTTATGATTAAAAAATTTTCAATTATTTGTTTAGTTTTAATGTTTAGTATATTACCTATTTTCACACTTTCAGGGTGCGGATTAGGCGATGCTGCACAATTTAGTGTTGCGGTTCCAGACAAAGTGGTAGCTGGTACTTCAGCTGAAGAGTTTTTAAAAAAATGCACATATACATTTACACCAGGGAACGAAGAATATTTTATAGTTAGATCGAAAACCGAAGCAGAAAAATATGGAAGCGAAAATAAAGATTGGATTAAAGAAAGTGAGTGGACATATAAAGTAAAGTATAAAAATTTTAACAATGATACATATGACACAGTTGTAAAAGCTAATGTGGTAATTACTATATCTGGCTATGGATACAATGGTTATGATAGCTCATATGCCATAATAACAATGTATGGTGAGACTTGTCGTGTAAAAATTAATTGGGAAGGACATAAGCCTGGTCATTAATAAAAAAGGGGAACAGTGTTCTCTTTTTTTTATGCAAATATTTACTTTATTTTTGATCTAACTAAGAAATAGTATTTTAATGCTTGTTTTTTTTGAGTTTTTAAGTTATACTAAAGTATAACTAAAAAATATGATTGTATTTAAGTATTATTTAATTACAATTGTAGATTCTCGCGTCACTGCGTTCCTCAGAATGACAGGACCATGTCATTGCGAACGATAGTGTGGATCTACCGCTGGAGTCAAGTAAGACTAAGTGTAGATTGCCACGACCTAAAGGTCTCGCAATGACAATAAAAATGCAATGGAATAAAAGGAGGTAAATATGGCTGGTGGTTTTGGTGGAGACGATCCACAAGGATATGATGAAGAGCCAGAGGTTGATGAAATCATGGAAGAATCTGAAGAGGAAGAAGATTCAGAAGAAGATGATGGTCAATATGGTGGTATGACCAAAGAAGAATTTGAAGCCGAAGAGAGAAATCTCACTAAACAATTAAAAGAAATGATGCCAAAGTTCGGAGTCGGTACACCGACTACAGGTTCTAAGAAATGGCCTATATATACTCCAAACGAGATGAAGACAATGAATGGCGCTAAACGTCATCCTAAGTTAAAACCTTTCGTAAAAGAAATAAAAGATAAAATGAAACAGGTCAGAATCGAGCTGACTAAGAAAATATTCCATGGTTTATTTTCGATAATAATCGCATTATTGCCTGTAATAATAGTAGCATTATTAATAATTGGAGCCATTGGTGGCATTTATTATCTATTTTCATGGATGTTCCCAAGCGAAGATGGTGCACCACCAGTGGGTAATTCTATTAATGGTATCACTGGTGCTGACTTTTATGGTATTCGTACTTGGTATAGAGATGAAGAACTTGCTCGTGGAGAATTAGCACGAGAATATATTGAGATTCTAGAAGATAGTGTGAAAGCAATATCAGAGATTGAGGGATATACTGTAGAAGTTACAGTTGGTGAAGGTGCAGAACTTCCAGAGGATTATGATTTTAGCGAATTTAATGTAGAATCATTTAGTGAAGATTATACGACTCTTGCAGGATATATTGGTGGTGTAGCAGATCTAATATATCCAATAGACAATGAAGGTGCTGTGGCTCCTGCAGATCTTAGTGGAAAATTAGATGGTATCAAAAATTTTGGATTAGATGAGAGTGTATTGCTTGATTTAGAAGGATTAGTAGAAGAATATATTACTACTAACTATAATTTCAAGGTGAAAGATAGTGAAGGTAATGAGATCACTGATGGTAGTGTGAGTGTGGATATTTCTAGTATAGATTTGTCTACATCAGATACTACTCGTACAGAGAAATTATTCGTGAAAGATTATATCATAGATGGAGATGATGCTAAGGTATCAGAAATCGAGAAACTTGATTATGTCGGTTTCACATTTATGGCGAAACGTGATGTGGTGATAGAAGATATGTCTATGTTTATTAGTTTCATCGATGAAGGATTTGAATTTAAGATGTTTAATGATGGCTCAGAGTTGTCAGTCAGAAAAACAGATGAAATGAATGTCAATGATATCACTCAATATACTTACGAGATGAGTGATGAGGTTAGTATAGGGGCCTATAGTTATGAAGAATTAGAGTTTAGTTCACTATATGAATTGTCAAATCTTCATGTGGACAGCGAGGTGGCTGGAGTGAAGACTATGATGATCGATGCGGGATTGGTAGGTGTATTTACTAATACGACAGATAAGCCTTTCTTATTCGTGGAGAACAAAACGATTTGGCGATAAAAAATTTTATCGAAAATTATTGCTTAATTAGATATTTTAGTATATAATAATTATTAATACAAGGCTTGTCTAGTTGGTTTGGCTAGATAAACAAAAGGAGAAAGAATTTTATGGGTGCTGTTTTAGACGCAATAAAAGATTGGATAGGAGGAGTTTTATTTGGCCTTTTTAATATCATTTTCGTATTAATTGATGCTCTAACAGATCTTTTTTATGGATTTGCAGGCATCGGAAGAATGAATTATGGAGAGCATCGAATTCCTATAGGCTCTGGCAATACCGGTGCACTAGATGATACTGGAATAGTTTATTACCTATTGCAAAGTGATTTGGTCAAGAATATGTTCTTATCTATATTGTTACTCGGATTATTCTTACTAATCATATTCTCAGTAATGGCATTTATTAAGAATGCATATGCTGCTAAGCCTAAGACATGGCAAGAGATCGTTGGTAATGCGTTTAGGGGATTGGCGAACTTTGTAGTAGTACCGGTATGTTGTCTATTAGGTATATGGGGTGGTAATATTTTATTAAAGGCAATCAATGGCGCTACACAGACGTCAGGTGCAACATCGTTAGGAGGGAGTTTGTTCATATCCTCGGCGTATAATGCTAATAAAATCCGAATGGACTATGAGGAAAATCTTAAGACAGGTACACAAATAAACACTATTGATCCATCTGTAATTACGAGGTTGGTAGCTGCTGCTGGTGATGATAGAATTGACTTTGACTTTGATATCGGTAAGAGAGGTGATATGCAATATGTCGCATCTAAAGTAGATGAATTATTCGCTATGAATTATGAAGGGTTTTCTTATAACAGCATATTTGATGTCGGCATATATTATGGTCTTCTAGATATCAATTATATAGTACTAATTGCTGGTGGATTATTCATGTGTTATGTCTTGTTATCACTCGTATATGCCATGATACGAAGAATATTTATAATACTCATGTTATTCATTATTAGTCCGGCGGTAAACTCATATTATCCGCTAGATGAAGGTAAGGCTGCGGGTAGCTGGAAAGGTGAATTCGTAAAGCAAGTAACTAGTGCTTATGGTGCTGTGGCAGGTATGAATCTATTCTTCTCAATATTACCATTAATACAAAGTATTAAATTGGCGGGTATTGCTGGAGAATTATTAAATGTGATGGGTATCACAGAATTAATTCTTGTGATCTGTGGATTACTCATTGTGAAGGAATTTATCTCTATGATCTCTAGTTATTTTGGACTCGAGAATGCGTATGATAAAGGTACTAGTATGCGTAGCGCAGTTAAGGGCATTCAGAAAAAAGCTGCAGGAGTTACTAAAGGCGTTACCGGCGCATTCGCTAAGGCTATGGGAGCTAGAGCAGGTGGAGGATCTTTCCTTGGTTCATTGGCTGGATCGGTTAAAGATGCTACGGTTGGTAAAGCATTAGAAGGGTTAGGTATTAGCACAAAAGATATGAAGAAAAACTATAAGGATAGTAAAGAAGAAACCCACAAGAAACTGAATGAAGAAAATAAAGAAAATAGTGCAAAATCAGAGTTTGCGAAATTGACAGATGCAAAAAGTACTAAGACTAAAGAAGTTATGGATTATAAAGTAGGAGAGCATGTGTATCATACTAAGGCTGAGGCAGATGCTGCTCTTGCTTCATTAAAAGATCAGACGGATGCAGATGGTAATCCTTATAAAATAGAAGAGCAAAAATCTGCAATGAACTATAGTCAGAGATTAGCACAATTAACTAAAGATGGTAGAAAATTAAAAGATGAAGATAGGGCAGAACTATTGTCTTTCGCTAATGGTGATACTGGTGTAGAAAAGAAGATTGCTAAAACATTCTTATCTGACTTAAATGAAGAAAGTTTAGCAAAAGGCAAAAGAAGTGCTTATAAGCATTATAATGAAGATATGGTACTAGAAGATCGTGATCGATACAATAAGGGAGTTGCTGCAAACGTGCATTATGGAGATGCCCAAGAGGGATTTAATACAGCATTTTCACAAATGCATGCTAGCAATGAACGATTGGCATCATTTAAGAAAGATAATGGCGTTATAACGACGTCAGCAGACAATATGAATAATCAGGCTTTTGCGGGGAAACTGATTATAGATGAAATAACAGGAAAAGCTTTGAACGTTAAATCTAAAACCGAAATGGATGTTATGAGTGCTAAATTAGCTAAAGGTGAAGTTACACAAGCGCAATTTGATGAACAACAAGAAATAAATGCACTTGGCGCTCAGTACGAAGAGTTACAAAAAACTGCAAATATATTTGAACAGAAATTCGAGCAGGCTGCTAAAACATGGCAACAAGCTGGCGAGGCTTTGGCTGAAACTCAGAAAGGTGCTATCAAAGAAGCTTATGCTGAATTTGCAAGCGGTATTAAATCTGCACTAACCGAAAACGCATCTGATATGGAAAAAGCTGCTAACAAGATAAAAGAATCTAGTGAAAACCTTGCAGATGCTTTGAAAGAAGCCAATAAGAAAAAATAAACTATAAAAAGGGGTAAGAATGATTAGGTATATTCCTGGTAAGACTAGGATCAAGACAGAGTTCCTTAGGAACATTACACTTGGCGATATTATATTAGGTGTGGTATGCCTAGCATTCGCCATAGTGATAATAGCGAGTAATATATTCAAGATCAATGGTGTCGACTATAGGTGGTACGCTCTTATTGGCTGGCTAGCAATAGCGGTCAGTATGTACTTACCTATAGACGATGGCTTGAGACTATGGAGCTCGATTACACTTATTATTCGTTTCTCTGCGTTCTCGAAGAAATACTTCAAAGGACCTAAGAAACGGGGATACAAATCAATGGAGATGCTCACTCCATTCATCAATGTGGAAGTGGGTAAGTTCATTAACTTTGGAGAATACTCTGGTATAGTATTGGAGTTATTCCCTGTGGCACTCGACTTGATGCAAGAAGATCCGCAAGACTCTCTAATTCTCACATTTAGTAGAGCCTTGAAGCGTATATCTCAGCATCAGAGAGCGAGTATTGTGAAGACGAGAAAACCAATGAGATTTGACGTCTTCCTAGACAATGATGATAGAAAGTTTGAGTTGCTTACTCAACTTCACGAACAAGGTCAGTATACGCTAGAAGAGATGGAGACTAGATCTATTATCTTCCGTGAGCGTGTAGAAATGCTAAATAATGCGATCAAAGCTGATCCGATATTACAAAATCACTTCTATCTAGTCCTTTATGGACAAGATAGAACTAACCTAGAAGAGACAGCGATAGGTATTATGAATGACTTATCTATGGGACAATACACTATCTCTTCTACAATACTTACTGAGGCTGATTTAGTTAGCTTCATGAAGTCTAACTATCAAGCAATATATGCAGAGCAAGAGATCAAGGGCTTGCCACCAAGTAGATATGTAGACTGGGTAATGCCTGAGAGAATAGAATTTAAGGTCGCTCGTATGGAGATGGATAAGAAACCATTCAAACAAATGGTAATATCTAATTATCCTATCGAAGTAGGTAATGGTTGGGCGTATCCTATATTCAATCAAGAAGGCACTAGAGTCATCATGAATATAATGCCGGTAGATAAGGATAAAGGCGAAAAAGCCATCGATAAAGCGGTGATGGAGAAAGAATCTAAACTAGACAAGACATATAGATCATCTGAAATTATCGAAAAAGAAGCAGATATTGAGTCATTGCACACATTGCTAAAAGACTTGAAGACTAACAATGAACAGTTATATGATGTGTCTATTCATATGAGAGTAGAAGAATCTCAGAGAAAAGACTATCGAAATGTATTAAAACAATATGGATTCAAACATTCAGAACTATTCGGACGACAAGTAGATGCATTCGTATCATCTAGTGTGAATAGAATAGACACCATGAAGAACTTCTATCGTAGTATGCCATCTACGACCATTGCGGCGGCCTTCCCTATGATAGACTCTATCATGCAGGACAAGGCTGGATTCTATATCGGAGACTCTGCATCTAGTGGATATCCGGTATTCGTAGACTTCTTCACACGTGATAGCAAGAAAGGTCGTATCAACTCTAACATGATGGTTATCGGTAAATCAGGATCTGGTAAATCTTATGCGACTAAGACAATACTTACTAACCTCGCTGCGGATAGAACTAAGATGTTTATCCTAGACCCAGAGCAAGAGTATGATATCTTGACTATGAATCTAGGTGGTAAAGTAATCGACGTAGGTACTAATAAATCTGGTATCCTTAATCCATTCCATATCATGGCATCGCTAGAAGACCTTGATAGTCAGGGTATAGCCGAAGATGCTGATGATGAGGCGATAGATGAAGTAATGAACAAAGGTACTAACAAGACATTCTTTACTCATCTTCAATTCTTGGAACAATTCTTTAGAGCGATTCTAGAAGGTATTAGTTCGGACGCGTTCGAGACATTGAATACTTTGATCGTAGAATTATACAACAAGAAAAAAATCAACCAATTCACTAACATTGGTAACCTAAAGGCAGAAGATTATCCTATATTTGATGATCTATTTGCTTTGATCCAAGAGAAACTAAAGAAAGAAAAAGACGAATTCTATCGTAATAATCTATTAGTATTAGAGACTTATATTCAGAAGTTTGCTACAGGCGGTAGAAACTCTGACCTATGGAATGGTCCTACTTCGATCTTGACAGACGAAAACTTGATCACATTCAACTTCCAGACGCTATTCGCTAGTAAGAACAACAAGCTAGCTAATGCACAGATGTTATTGGTATTTAAGTATCTAAATAACGAAATTATTAATAACAAGAAATTTAATGCAGACTATTACAAGAAGACTGGTGTGGATATTAAGCGACAAGTAGTCGTAGCGGTCGACGAGGCACACATGTTCATCGATCCTGATAGTCCGGTAGCACTTAACTTCATGGCTGAAATGGCTAAACGTATTCGTAAATATCAAGGCATGCAGATTGTTATTACTCAGAATATCAAGGACTTCCTTGGTACTCCAGAGATTCAACGTCGTTCTGCTGCGATTATTAATGCATGTCAGTATAGTATGATCTTGCAGTTGGCACCGAATGATATGGCTGACTTGTTAGAATTGTATAAATCTGCAGGCGGTATCAATACCCGTGAGCAAGAAGGAATTGTAACTGCTCCTTTAGGTAGAGCGTTCTTAATTACAAGCCCAATGGATAGGTCTTTCGTTAATATCAAAGCACTTCCTAATGTAATAGAAATCATGGGAGAGGGTAAGAGAAGATAAAAAAATGAGCGTTATGCTCATTTTTTTTACGAGATCTGATCGCTTAAGTATTTAGCGAATGCTTTACAAATCTTCACGCTGCTATCGTCGAAACATTTATTCTCAAGTGCCAATATCATTACAGAGCCAATAGCATCGCCATCTTTTATGATAGGTACTATTAACTGACAAGAATATTCGTTGGTGCCCGTATTAAAAAAGTCTAACATTTCGCTACCATCGTCTTGCTTCTTGATTACGATTTCCTTTTTGTATATCAGTTCTTGCACTTCTTCAGACATCGCTTTATTTATGTATTTTTTCTTGCTAGAAGATAGTATTTTCTCCATATCTGAAATTAAAATATCGTGCTCAATGCTAACAGAAATCGCTTCTGCTACTGCGTCGCTATATTCTTTAAGAGTAATCATGTCGCTATACTTAGTGAGCAGTAATTTATTACCATCGACTATTCCGATCTCTAATTTGCTACCTACGCGAATATTTAGACTTTTTCTCATCTCTCTCGGTAATACAATTCGTCCCAACTCGTCTACACGTCTAACTATACCTTTACATTCCATATTAATTCTCCTAAAATTAGTATGCGAATTTTTTATTTAGTTATTCATTATTATAATGTAAAAAATATGATGCAATAATTGAAGTGAATCCCATTTTGGGGACTTCATAATGCATCATATTTTTATAACGTATTTATTAGATCTTCGATTTCTTTTAGAGTATTAAATTCTAATATTTTTAATTTTGTTAGAGTGGCATGGTTGGTAGATTTCACATACCACATGAGATGCTTCTTGAAATAAGCAACCAATGTTCGTTCGGTTTTGTAATATGTCTTTAATAACTCTAAATGTTTAGTAATAGTTTCCTTTTTGGAATAAGGTGGATTAATGTCTTTTAGTGTACTAAATATTTCAGGATTTCCCATGGCGGATCTACCGATCATTACACCGGCACAACCGATAGATTTAGCATATTCCATATCCTCAATAGTTCTAATATCTCCGCTCCAAAATACAGGAATATCTACTGAATCTATTAGTTTTTTGTATGCAGATTTATCTACTTCTCCAGCGTATCCTTGTTCGCGGGTGCGGGCATGAAGAGTAAGGAAGGATACTCCGCATTCTTCACACATTTTGGCAAATTCGATATAGTTTTC
The DNA here is from genome assembly GCA_046882085.1 of Clostridia bacterium. Taxonomy (GTDB): domain Bacteria; phylum Bacillota; class Clostridia; order Christensenellales; family UBA1242; genus Onthoplasma. The sequence goes on along the minus strand of JBKSNA010000050.1, from coordinate 7,605 downwards.
TACACCATCGATGCCTAGTCTAAATTTGACAGATACAGGTTTGTTGGCATATTTTACTAGAGTAGAGATTACATTGCGGGTAGATTCGATATCTCTCATCATGGCAGATCCATCATGATTCTTTACTATCTTAGGAGCAGGGCAACCGCAGTTGAAATCAATTATGTCAAAATTATTAAATAATTTGCTAGCGAATGCTTCTTCTATTACTTCGGATTCATGACCAAATAATTGGCAACATTTTAGACATTGGGCTTCTTCTCGTAGCATTTTTTCAGTACGAAAACTTTTGTTCGCTAAGGCTTTTAGACTTATCATTTCGGTAACAACCATATCGGCGCCATGGTCAGCACAGATCTTTCTAAATGCAAAATCAGTAACACCTGCCATAGGTGCTAATGCAATTATAAATTTATCAAATTTTATTTTCATACTAAGAGTATATTCAAAAATATTATTTTTTCAAAATAATTTTATATATATTACAGAAAATAATTACATGAAAAGAAGTGGATTAATCAGCGGAGCATTAATATTGTCAGTAGGTACCGTACTTGCAAAAGTATTTAGTGCAATTTATCGTATAGTTTTGACGAGAATATTGGGCGGAGTAGGTATTGGTATGTATCAGTTGATTTTTCCGCTTTATTCGTTGTGTGTAGTAGTTGTTACTGCGGGATTACCATTGGCTGTATCTAAGTTGGTGGCGAGATATCCGAATAGTGCTAAAAAAATCGTCAAGAAAACAATATTTTTTATGACTGTAGTAGCATTGTTAATTACGATCTTAATGCTTTTGATCGGAAGAGTGAGCGTAACTAGTGAAATTTATAGTTGTTATTTTGTATTGGCGCCGACACTTGTAGTGATAGCGAGTTCTGCTATACTCAAAGGATATTTTCAGGGGGTTAATTATTTTACTCCTAGTGCGATATCAAATATTATTGAACAATTCATAAAAATGGTAATAGGATTAGTGTTGGCGGTTTCGCTTATTAGTATTAGTTTATCTGCCTCAATAATTGGTGCTATGCTTGGGATTATGATTAGCGAGATCATTTCATTGGTTGTATTAATAATCTATTATAAAAAAGTCAAAATCAAAGATAAAGATAAAATCAATCTAACATATAGAGAAATATTACAAGATATAATACCTATTACGGTTACTAATATTATTTTGCCATTTGCATCATTTATCGATAGTATTGTGGTTGTGAAATTACTTAATAATAATTTTGCTGATAAAGTATCGATATTCTTATATGGTTTAGAGAGTGGGGCGGTGAGCAGTTTGGTATCTATTCCTACAATATTTTCTTTCGCTCTCGCTAGCGTGTTGTTACCGAATATTGCTAAGGATAGTAATGTGTGGAATAAAAATTATAATTTATCATTATCAGTTAAGATTGTTCTAACGATAGTAGTTCCTTGTGTGATATGTTTTGTATTCATTCCAGATAGGCTGATGGGGCTATTATACACTGATAGGCTGTGCGACTTGGGAATAGATGGTACTAAGATAGCGAGTGCATTACTGTCTTTGTCGGGAATTGGAATGGTGGCTCTGTCGATAAATCAAATCTATTCAGTATCTCTTCAGGGTGTCAATGAGAGAATTGTTACGATTAGAAATATGATTATTGCAGTTGTTATTAAATTTGTCATAGAATTAGTGTTCTTGCCTACCATTATGCTTAATATTTATTCGCTCGCTATTGCCAATACTGTTTGCTACATTGTAGTACTAGCCCTAAATCATGCGGAAGTCATGAAAGTGTTTCATCTAAAAATTAATTATACCTTTGGAGCGAAATTATTACTTGCTAATTCTTTAATGGTATTGGCGATGATTGGAATACTTACCTTTGGTAATTCTATAATGAATACTTTATTAGCAGGACTAATAGGGGTAATAGTATATTTAGGAAGTGTGATTTTGTTAAAAATGTTTAATCGAAACGACTATGCAATGCTGAAATATAGTAAATGATAAAATAGGCATAATAAACGAAAAACTCAATCAATACAGATTGAGTTTTTATTCTGCTAGCAACAAACTATTATTTAAAGATAGCGAAGAAAATTAGTTTATTTTTTCTTCCTTCGCAGACGAAAGAAGTCTTTGATTAGCTTTTTATTTTCTTCTTCATATTGGGTATCTTGTATGCAGTTGGTGGTATGATTTAGAGTATTGGTCATTAGATTAAATCTTGAGATCCCGCCATTGGCTTCGTCGCGTACTGCATAATGTAGATTTTTGATTCTGGCATTAAGTATTGCGCCTGCACACATTGGACATGGTTCTAATGTAACGAACATATCGCAGTCATCTAATCTCCAAGACTTAAGTTTTTTGCAGGCTTTTTCTATTGCTAAGATCTCTGCGTGGTGAGTAGCGATATTTGATTTTTCTCGTTTGTTACAGGCTTTTGATATTATTTTACCATTTCTTACGATCACTGCGCCTACAGGAATTTCTTCTCTCGAGCAGGCTAAGTAACCTAATTCTGTGGCTTTTTGCATTGGATTTATTATTTGTGTTTTCATTAGATATATTTTGCACTATTGTTGATCTAAAGTCAATAGAATTAGCAAATTCGATGGCTTTATTTAGTGCGATTAGTGGTACGTCTTTATTTCTCATATATATTTCAGGCAAGACATCTTCAGTGAGAGGGTGAGGGATACTTTCATCACCGATTTCAATAGTGTACGCAGGAATGGTGAGCGAATTGATACACCAATCTTTGTATCCACCGGTAGAATTTTCGGTAAATATTAATGGATAACCTGTAACTTCGCTTAGTGCTTCTCCAATATTTTGATCTCGTAAAATATTTTCTTCGGATTGATTCTCAAATCCATAATAGATAACATTTCCTTTGCTGTGATAAGATATAGTGAGCAAAGGACGGGTTTGAAGTGTGAAGGCTATTAGATCTCGCACTTCGCGTTCGCTCTCAGGGTAGAAACCTATAAAATCTTCAGTGGCGGGGCATCGTACATTCTGACTGCCTCCACCCCAATCGGCGTCAAAATTAGTGTTAAGATCGACTAAATTAATATTTGCTTTGAATAGATCAAAATTTGTACTGCCATTGTTAGCACTTATTAAGTAATCTCTGGTAATAGGGCAATCAACAGAATCAATACCATCTAATACGATCTCTGCTCCGTCAGGATTGGTAAGGAAGATAAAATATATGCCACCCTCTTTCACTGCATCTGTCAGATAAAGATTTCGTGCTTGTTCGATCATAAGTAATGTAGAGATGTATTCTCTAGCGTGGATACCACCTTGTATTAAAATTTGGACACCGTCATAACTTCCTACATGAGTAGCTAAAATATTTTTTCCCAATGTCGATTTCCCTATATTAAATATGTCTAAGCCTTCTTCTTGTAATTGCAAAATTCTATTTACTAATTCTTGATAAGTCATAAAAAAAAATCACCTCTACAGGTGATATATGTTATTATATTTTTATTTGTGATAAGCGATATTATTTAGAATAGTAAAACATCTATATAACTGTTCTAAGAATATTACTCTCATTAATTGATGCGGGAAAGTCATTTTTGAGAAAGAAATTCTTTCATTGCAAGACTTCTTTAATTCATCTTCTAGACCATTAGATGCGCCGATGATAAAAGATATTTCGCTTGTAGTTAGAGTAAGAGTATTAATTTTGTTGGCGAGATCTTCACTTGATAGCATTTTGCCATTAATATCTAGACAAATTGTGTGCCCTTTCATATGTTTTTTTATCTCTATAGCATCTTTTTTTAGTGCTAAACTAATATCGCTATCATTGTTTGATCGCGGTATATTTTCTTTTATTTCTATGATATTTAGATCACAAAATCGACTGAGTCTTTTCTTGTATTCTAGAATTGCATCACGTAGATATTGCTCTTTGATATCACCGATGGTTATTAGATTGATTTTTATCATTAGATTATCCCCCATATAAAACTTGTTATCGTGATCAACGCTCCTAATATTATGCTGGCGATGAGTGGTAACTTGTCTATTAGATTAGAATTTTGTGTTTGATCTACACCTATAGTTGATTTTATTTTTTCACTTTTTGATAAAATATAGTTTATTTCTGTTAATTTTATTTGAGCCTCAGGCGGAGATGTGTTTTGTAGACCTAGATCATTGAGTGTCATGTACATACTTGTTTTGACTCGCTCAATGGTAAGTTTTTTAGTAAGGAATATAAAAGCATACATCGCTAGCATAATAATAAGAGATGTTAGCAAGACGTATAATAATACATTGCTGAGAAGAAATTCTTCTGCAATGTTTACGAACTGCGCGAGAGGAAAATTGAAATATTTACCATAAAAGAAATAAGTACTTAAGAAGTTATTCATAAAGTGAATAATCATGCATGGTATAATGCTGTCTGATATTAATGCTACATAGCCTATTAGACCGCCGAGGATTGTTGCATAAAAGAATTGATTAATATTCAAATGAATTAGTCCAAAAAGAATTGATGATGTGAATAATGCGATTCTAGGATTGTGATACTTTCTACTAGTCATGAGCATTATACCGCGGTGTAACACTTCTTCACATATTCCTGGCAGTATTGCTGATAATGCAAATTCTTTTAGTAGTGTAGTATAGTTTAGTTTAACTGTGGTGCCAGATGACAGATTTTCATAACCAAATATCGAAATGATAATGTGAAATAGGTCCGCAATAAATGTATTCAATATATATAACACTACGCCTAGAGCTATGGCAATAAGGATTATTTTAAAACTGACCTTTTTTAGTCCTATATCTTGACAAGTTTTCTTGAATGATTTACTGACCAATAAAGTGTACAACAATAAAGGTATAGCCAACATTACTAGTATCTGGATCAAGAATGAGGATAAAAATTCATTATTAATTAGTCCAAAATAGCCTAACACAAAAACAATAGCTATGAGAGTCATAGCCATAAAATATATTAAGTTTATTTTAAAATAATTTTTATTTTTCATAGTAGTATATTTGCGATATTATATGCCATCCAGATGACAATCATGAATACAAGTGATGCGGATAAATAAAGTATTTCTTTTGGAGTAAACTTTGCCTGTTTAGAAGATTTATTGCCTTTAATAGTGAAATAAATCACAATAGACAAGAATATAATTGCAAGAATAATTGCGAGTACGATATATGTCCAATGATCGAACACTAAATTAATGCTTAAAAATGATAATGTTAGTGATAAGAAATTGTTGACTGCGTGCATGAGTATTGGATAAAAGATATTGTTTTCATTGTACATGACGAGAGTAAGTAATATGCCAATTAAGAATGGGTAAACAGTCTGACTAATGGACATATGGAATATGCTAAACATTAGTGCTGTGATTATAATTGAGAAGATTTTGCCATGTTTTTTTAGTCCTCTTGAAATAATACCTCTAAATAATAATTCTTCCATGGTTGCAGGAAGTATTACTAACGAAATTATTGAGATTAGGTAGTTTGATGGTTTAGTAAAATCATAAGGCGGATCAGGTAATGTGATACCTAATTTAATAAAACCTAAATTGATAATATATATGATTGGATATAGTGCCAAGAATGATAATATTGCAATCAAAGTATATATTAATGATTTTTTCAAAGTCGGCTTATGAAATATGTGATTATTTTTACCTTTGTTGAAGAAGAAAAATATAATGAGCATTGTACCATCTAATGCTAGGGTGCTGATAAGGTATCCCCATGCTCCGTTTAGGAATGATTCAGATTGTTCAATAGGCAAACCTAATACGCTTATTATAAACAAAAGTAAAGTGGTTATTAGGAGTACGGCTAATTGACAAAAAATAAATCCTATTACGAAAGATAGAGAACTATCTTTTATACTTAATTTGAAATCTTCCATACTTAGTATTATACTAAAATAATTAATTTTAGCAATAGTTTTTTTAGCAAGTGTTTGAAAATTTTAGCATATGTATAATGTATGAATTATATTTATTACAAATCAACAATCGATAAAGAAGAACTACATAGAATGAATATAGTGATAGATGATGGTGCGATAATAGCAGATGGTGTGAAGATTTATTATGGGGTGTGCATATTAGGCAATTCTATAGTTGATCAAGGTGTTGAAATTGGCAGCAATAGTGTTATCGAGAATAGCAAGATCGGAATTGGAGTCAAAATTCAGTCTTCAGTGATTAAGGATTCTGTTATTAAAAAATCTTCTTGTGTTGGTCCTTTTGCTCATATTAGGAATATCACTATCGTCGGTGAAAGCTGTAGAATAGGTAACTTCGTAGAGATCAAAAACGCTACCATTGGGAATGGTTGTAAGATAGCGCATCTTACATATGTGGGCGATGCGATAATTGGTGTAAATTGCAATTTGGGTTGTGGAGTAGTTTTTTGTAATTACAATGGGGAGAAAAAACAATTTTCAACTATTGGAGATAATGTGTTCATTGGATCAAATGTAAATATTATTGCACCTGTAAATATAGCGGATTGGGCTTATATAGCGGCGGGCAGTACGATCAATAAAGATATAGATATTGATGAATTTGCGATAGCTAGAGCAAGACAAGAGAATAAGAAAAATTTTAACAATCCATATAAAAATAGTAAAAAACACTAATTTTCACAGTAAAAACAAGTGTTTTTTTGAAATTTATTTATTTTTTATACTAATTTTGTTTGATGTTACTTTGATGAAATTCTTTTTTCTAATTTTAATAATAGATAAATATCAATTAAGATTATATTGATGAATATAATCCAATCGATAATGCTAAGATTGGACCATACTGATATATTACTACCGATAAAACATGCAATAGATGTGTCGATGATGGTATGAAGAATATTTACAAGTAGGATATACCAATATTTTAATTTTGTCATGCCTGCGACTAGAGTGATGGCTTCGTGTGGGAGTACTGGAATGATATACAATATTGGGAATAAAAGTTTGCTCTTATTGTTAATTAGAGTCTGAGCTTGATCGAAAGATTCTTTGCCGATTAACTTTCTAGCAATTCCCTCTCCAACTTTGTCTCCAATTAGGAAGAGTATGCTTGCTGAGATAATATTTGATATGATAGCGATGATAAAGGTTGTGAAGGGATCAAAAAGTATTATTCCTATCGTACTAAGAACTGTGCTGACTAGAGGAATGAAACATAGCAGTATTGCACTTATTATGCATATAGTCAAATATGATATTATGGCATAATGGTTAGATTTTTCGATCAATGTTTTTATCTTGGATATGTTGGTTAAATCGTATGCGTCTAGTACGAAATAGATAGATGCTGATATTCCGGCAAATAGTAAGATTATTAATAAAATTTTTATCCACTTCTTCATAATGTTATTATATGATAAAAAGTAGAATGGGTTAATTTTAAGCATTCGTATTATTGTAAAATCTAAAAAAAATTTGTAGGCGCTAGATTCGTGATTTGGATTGAGACCAATGTTAGATAAATAAAAAATATTGCAAAAATTGCAATATTTTGTGATTTTATGTATTTTTTATTACTTTTTTATATTTTTAATAAATTTTTCATAAGCGTCAAATATTTCTTTGG
>JBKSNA010000049.1:0-42806 GCA_046882085.1 Clostridia bacterium | reverse complement strand
TGATAAAAAATAAAATTGCAACATATTTTCACTAAAAACTTTGTAAAATTTCAAAATTTAATGATTAGTTGCAATTTTAAGATACATATTACTCAAAACATTCTTCTAAAGATAGGTATGCGTTGCGTGCTTTTTTATTGCACTTGGTAAAGTAATCTAGGCCTATCATAAGAGAGAAGACAAGTTTCTTATCATTTTTCTCACTAGCTAAGTATAGAGAATTTAGAAGCATAGAAAATTCTTCTTTCTCATTAAGTTTCAACTTGAAATTATCGATATTATCCACAATTAAGTGAATAGTGGTCTTAATTTTATTATAATAATTATCTTGATAGTCGTCAGAATTTATTAATACATGACGTCTAGAGTAGAGTGAATTGATTGCATTCTTGAATGGAGTAATAATCATTGACGCGAAGTTATTGAAGTCTTTATTATTTATCTCATCTTCCTTATTGTAGAATTTAGATAAGAATTGGTAAAAGTCAATGTCGTTCTTCTTAAAATTAGTTAGTAGACAATAAACAAATGCAATAATTTCATCATCATTAGCAGGCATGGATAGGCGATATCCATTATCTGTGTCTACGATAAATTCTTTTAGTTTAGTATTAAAATCATAATTGGATAGACTATCAGAAATGATAGATTTTAATTTCTCATCATTGTTAATAATATTAAGAATAGATCCGATCTTAATGTCTACTAGGATATATTTGCCGGCGATAAATTCATCACAGGCATTATTGAATGGTATTAATTCTTGAATAGTACTCATGCTCACCTCTAATTTATTATATCATATGCCGACTATATTACGCAAGAAAATTACATTATTTTCTTTTGGTCATCAATTAAGAAAAGTATAGGAGAAAAGTTGTCTTTTATTTTGATTTATAGTATAATAAGATGCGAAAGGGTGTTTAATAATGGATTTTGTACCAGATAATACGGTAAACAAGTTAATATTGCTATATGTGTTAGACAAGATGGAAATACCGCTTACAGAAAATTCTATCTTGGATATTTGTTCTAGTCAGAATAATTGGGTGAATTGGATGGATTGTAAAGATCTATTATCTCAGCTTATTACTTCTAAGTTTATATACAAACCTAATACAGATAATGACGAGAATAGATACAATATTACAGTAGCAGGTAGAGAATGTTTGTCTCAATTCTATACACGTATTCCAGCTAGTAAGAGAGACATGATAGCGGAGTTCGCTCAGAATAATAAATTGCAATACAAAAGAAATCAAGAATATGTAGCAAAGTCATACAAGAATGAAGATGGTAGTTATACTGTGGATCTAAAGATCTTAGAGCCACTTACTACTGAGTCAATATTTACTTTGTCGCTGAAGACTGATACTAGACATAATGCGACAGTTGCATGCAAACATTGGCGAGAGTTGGCAGCCAACGTATACGAATATGTTTATAGTAAAATAATAGAGAGTTAAATTAAAAAACGAGCAGTGTGCTCGTTTTTTAATATATTGCGTGGTATTGTTGTACTGTTTCTAGTATTTTGATCTCATTCTTAACATGGAAGGTAGAATTGAAACTTGTCAAACATAATACTACTAAAATAGGTAAATAATACGAAATAGATGAGTATATTGAGATCTCTAAGATTGTATAGGTTAGACTAGCGATTAATACTAGAGCTGTAAGTAGTGAAATTATAAATGTAATGAATAAATATAATTTAATAAAAGATCGTTTCTCCAAATTAAATAATACTTGTACGTTACTTACGCATCTGCCTTGTCTTTTGATAGTGCCTAATATTCTAAAGTTCTTAAATGTGTACATAATAGAGCAGAAGAACATTAGCATAGACAATATTAAGACAAACAAACTTGATGCTATCATAGTAACAGATATGCTATCGCTATAAATATGAATAAACATTGTTATAGCTTGCCATACACCTACAGATAGAAATAAAAGCGCAAATAAAAATCTATATGCAATATCTTTTTTCAAATAAGAAACATCTCTATGTTGAAACTCAAATTTTTTCAAATTCATACATACCTCTTATAATAATTATAGAGAACTAAACATTGTTTGTCAAACTTTTTGGGTGATTTATAATATTAAAAATGCTAGTGGTAAACTGATGATAAAAGTTATTAATGCTTGAGTGGTCTTTTGAAGAAGTAAAGTTTTGGTAGGGATATTTAATTGTTTTATAAAAGACATACTCTGTAGTAGTATGCATAATCCTCCAAATGCGATCATTGTAGATGTAATCATAGTCTTCCACACGAGCGATAGGCTGGTGGTGCTAAGATCGATAGATCCGTGAGTGATCTCGATCAGGCCTGTCAATATACTAGATACTACATTTCCGTCACATATATTAGGAAATACACTAGATATAGTATGTAAAATTTTTGTAGATTCTATTATTTGAATGAGTAAGAATCCTACAATTATATAAGCGCCAACCATTAAAATTGAGTTTAATGAATCATAGATGGTATCTGATATGAGATTTGATTTGGGTTGATTTTTGATAGATACTATTGATTTGTTATTTGAATAACCTCTATACAATAATCCATTAATTAATCCAGCTAGTACATTAGATATCATGATCACTAATCCAGCACGAAATGAGCCTAATACCGATACTCCTATAGTACCGATCATGAACATTGGGCCACTGATTGATGTGAATGATAACATTTTTTTGCTGTCTTCGGTACTGATTAGTTTTTGATCGTACAAGTTAGATATCATTTTAGCACCCATGGGGTAGCCAGATATAGCAGATAACAAGAAAATATTTAGACTGCCTGTTGGTGTGTGATAAATTTTTGAAAAAAACTTGTCCAACGGATTAGGGCGAAATTCAGATAGAGATACTATTAGTCTAGTGATTATAAAAAATGGAAATAATGTAGGGAAGACCTTGGTGGACCATACTGATACAGCAGACAAACAAGAATTGACATAAATTGTTGGATTTGAGATGAATAATATTGCTATAATGAGCAAAAATATAATAGTGATTTTATTTGATTTTAAAGATTTAATCATATATAATATTATTTAAGGTAAGGGGAAAATATGAAGAAGTTGGCAATAGTACTTGGAGGAGGATCTTCTAAGGGATATGCACATCTGGGATTCCTTAAAGTACTAGAGAAATACGGAATCATACCCGACCTAATCGTGGGAACATCAATGGGAGCATTAGTAGGTGGTATGTATGCTAGTGGCAAAAGCATTGATGATCTAATCTCTCTTAGCGATAAGATTCATTCGCTAGGTCATTTTGATATATTCTCTACATTGTTTAAGGACAACATATTGAATATTAATAAGATACAGAATCTAATAGTCGATGAGTTGTCAGATCTTACATTTGATGATTGTCGTATACCATTCGTGGCAGTAGCGACTGAATTGTATACAGGAGAAGAAAAACATTTCTCTTCCGGCTTGCTGTCAGACGGTATTATTGCGAGCATATCTATACCGGGAATCTTCCCTAGAAGACAGGTGGACAATAGATATTATTGTGATGGTGGATTGTTAAATAATCTACCAGAAGATGTTGCTAGAAAGATCTTGCCGGATGCGTTAGTAGTATCTCTAGATGTGGTAGGAGAATATCCTAAGCAAATAGAGCATATTAAGATGAAGAGTATAGAAGTCTTAGTGAACGCTATATCTCTGATGACTACTCAAATAGTGAATCTAAAACCTCAGCGATCAGATCTGAGGATTGTACTTACAATGCCGAATGTGAGTTTGATAGATTTTAGTAGAGATACAGTACAGAATGCAATTAGGCATGGTGAAGAAGAAACTGAAAAATATATAGATGAAATAATAAAGTTGTTAAAAGGAAATACAGATGAAAATTTTAGAAGAACTAAAAGAAAAAGCAAAAAAGATTAATGGCACAATTATATTGCCAGAAGCACACACTGATGAGAGAGTGATGGAGGCAGGCAAGATTGCTCTTCGAGAAAACATTGCAGATATTATAGTATTTGGTAAATTAGAGGATTATCCTATCGAGTATAATACTCCTAAATGTAGAATAATAGATATTGCTACGTTCGAGAAAAAAGACGAGTATATCAATTCGCTTTTCGAATTGAGAAAAGCTAAAGGTATGACTATAGATGTGGCTTCTACTCTTATAAATGAGCCTATATATTTCACTATGATGTTATTAAAAGATGGACAAGCAGATGGTGTAGTGGCGGGTGCTAAATATTCTACTGCTGATGTACTTCGTCCTGCATTGCAGATCATCAAGACTAAACAGAATAAGAAGATTGTAACAGGTAATATGCTAATGCTGAAGGAAGATTGTGATCCATTGGTATTTGGTGACGTGTCTTTAATCGAGAAACCGACCGTAGATCAACTCGCAGAGATTGCTATAGACAATGCTGAGTTTATGGAGAAAGTGGTAGGTGTCGAACCTAAGGTTGCACTACTTAGTTATTCTACTAAGGGTAGCGCCAAGAGTGAGATGGTAGATATGGTGGCGGAGGCTACTAAGATCGCACAATCCAATTCTAATTATATGATAGATGGAGAGATGCAGGTAGATTCGGCTCTTGATGTAAATACTGCGAAGAAGAAGGGTATTACTAGTGAAGTCGGTGGTAATGCGAATGTTCTAGTATTCCCAGACCTAAACGCTGGCAATATTGGATATAAATTGGTCGCACGCCTTGGTGGCTATACAGCAGTAGGACCAATCATGTTGAACTTCAATAAGCCTGTCAATGATCTTAGTCGAGGCTGCACAGTAGATGAAATAGTAAATACTATTAGTATTACTAAACTTATGATATAAGGTAGATTATTGCAATCTACTTTTTTTAATTTAATATGTGGTAAATTTATTTACAAATCTAAATTAAAGTGCTATAATACATCACAATACTAATTAAAGGAGAAATTAATGAAAGTTTTAGTTGTTAATGCTGGTAGTAGTAGCGTTAAGGCTCAATTAATGGAGTCTACTACAGGCGAAGTATTTGCTAAATTTTATTGTCAAAGAGTAGGACTTAGTGAGTCGTTTACTGACTACAAGACTACAGAGAAGAGAGTGATTAAGAAGGACCTTGCTAATCATAGAGAGGCATTCCAACTCATATTTGATACACTAATGGATAGTGAGATCGGTGTGATCTCTAGCCTAGATGAGATCAAGGCTATCGGTCATAGAGGCGTGAACTTCGGTGAAGATTACAAGGATTCATTCGTTGTAACAGATAAGGCTCTTGAAGATATGAAGGCAAATGTTGGTTTTGCTCCACTTCACAGTCCAGCCATCATCACAGGCGTAGAAGTATGTAGAGAATTAATGCCTAATATCAAGAATGTTGTAGTATTGGATATCTCATTCCATACTACTATGCCAGAGAGCTCATATATCTATCCTATCCCTTATGAGTTCTATGAGAATAATAAGGTTCGTAGATATGGTGCTCATGGTACTAGTCATAGATATATTGCTATGCAATGCGAGAAGATGTTTGGAGACCTAAATGGTAAGAAGATTATCTCTTGTCATATCGGTAGCGGTAGTAGTTTATGTGCTATCAAGGACGGTAAGTGCCTAGATACTACTATGGGATTCACTCCACTAGCAGGTATTGTTATGGGTACTCGTAGTGGAGATATCGATCCATCTATCGTTAAGGCTATTATGGATATTAAGGGTGTTGATATTAACGGTGCTATCGATATTCTTAATAAGAAGAGTGGTTTATCTGGTATCTGTGGTTATAGTGACCTAAGAGATATTGATGACAATCTTGATCAACCAAGAGTAAAATTAGCATTTGATTTACTTGTTAACTCTATCAAGAAATACATCGGTGCATACTCTGCAGAAATGAATGGTGTGGATTACATCGTATTCACTGCAGGTGTTGGTGAGAATGATAGTTTAGTTCGTGAAGCTGTATGTAAGAATATGGAATACCTAGGTATTGATTTTGACTTTGATAAGAACAACACCGCTCCTCGTGGCGAAGTTACTAAGTTCACTAAAGAGGGTAGCAAGGTGGAAGTATGGCGTATTCCTACTGACGAAGAGTTCGTTATCGCTATGGATACTGCTGAATTATCTAAGTAATATGAAGAGGGCTACAATGCTCTCTTTTTTGTTAAAAATTCATTGACAAGAATTTGTTTCTGTGATATATTGTGGCTAAGGAGATAGATATGAAATCAAGAGTTATTTACATTGGTAAAGATATTTCATCGCTGAAAGATTTACATAGTTATGGAACGTATAAAATTGGAAATGGGTAAAATTACTTCAATATATTCATTACAATATGGGATAGAGAGGGAAACTGGTAGAGTAAAAGCATTATATCAAAGTATTTATAATACCGTTATTAGTGAAATGGCTGAACAAGGTTATGAATTAATTGATGACAAATTCGTGCTAACTAATCATAATCCAAAGTTTATACACCTATCAGATGAAGATAAAGAACTAGTTCTACTTGGTAATATGTATAAATATAATCAAATAAAAAACAAACATTTGATTACTGAAATGATCGAGAGAAATCGAAGATTGGCAATCAATGATTATCAAGAAGTTAAGTCATTTAGAAATGTACTAAGTGGCAATACTAAAACAAACTATATTCTACCAACTAAGAAAAATATTCAGTTCTCATTAAAGGCTGATAAAATTTTAGACGAATTAAGAGAAAATCCATATCTTTTACATGATATTGATAAGGCATTCTTCAAAGAAAACTATTATGAGATTATGGATATAATATATTCTGCAAAGATCAATATCCAAGCAAAATGTATTTTGAATAAGTATGCTTTTAATAAATTAAAGAGTAGGTTTGAGGACGTAGAAGACATGCTTGTGAACTAATTTTGAATAATTATAACAAAACTAGTTGACAAATAGATTGATCTTTGTTATAATGATGCCATATGTTGTCGAGTGCTGTATTGAAGCACGAATATTGTATGGAGGTAATTTATGGCAGTTCCAAAAGGAAAAGTGTCAAAGGCTAGACGTGACAAACGTCGTGCTAACTGGAAAGCTGCTGTTCCTACTTTAGTAGAATGTCCACATTGTCATGAGAAGAAGATTGCACACCGTGTATGTAAGAATTGTGGTTACTATGATGGAGAACAAGTAGTTAACATGGACAAGAAAGAAGAAAAGTAAAGATATCGTCCCAATGGGGCGATTTTTCTTGCTTCAAATTACATTTTAGGATAATATAAATATATGGATAAAATTATTTTAGATATTAAAGAAAATATTGAAGTGCTTAATAAACTCATTCTCAGCGATTCATCAACTGATACTAAGAAGATAATTGCAAAACCCATATCTCTCAAGAGTGGTGTGAAGTGGCAGATAGAGAGATTCAAAGGTACACAAGTCTTTCATGAAAATGTTCAGAGTGGCGAACTCACTAATCTTCCATTCGCGGACTATAAGCAGATCACATTGGAGAAAGTCGGCACTACCACTATTTATTCTAAGGGTAAGGTTGATTATAGATCTAAGTCAGTAAAGAATGAACAGTCTAAGACAATATCAACGCACAATAAAGAGAAGAATTATCTCATCAAAGAAGGCGATGATGTGCCAGCGCTGGTTGATCTAGGAGTGTTCACTCGTGATGGCAAAATTGTTAAGTCAATGTATGATAAATTCAAGCAAATTAATAAATTCATTGAGATAATTGATGATGCTTATAAAACTTATCAAAAAGATAAAATTACCATTCTTGACTTTGGTTGTGGTAAATCATATTTGACATTCTTAGTGTATTACTATTTCGTCAAGATTAAGGGAGTCAAGGCAAGGATTATTGGATATGATATCAAACAAGATGTGGTGTATAATTGTAATAACATAGCCAATAAATATGGTTATGATGGGTTAGAGTTCGTGTTGAGTGATGTAAAAAAAGATAAACTTTTCGACGGAAAAATTGACATGATTATCACTCTTCATGCATGTGATACAGCGACTGATTATGCACTGGACTTCGCTATTAAAAATGGCGTCAAGAATATCTTCTCAGTACCATGTTGTCAGCATGAAGTGAACTTATCTATTAAAAAAGGTGGTGACTACGATATCCTACTCGAAGATGGTCTTATTAAGGAGAGATTCTCTGCGTTGCTTACCGATAGCGTTAGAGTTGAGATTTTACGTAGTAAAGGATATTCAGTTGATGTGATCGAATTTGTAGATTTCGCGCATTCGCCAAAAAATCTAATGATCAGAGCGACGCTAAATAGCAAGCAAAAGAGCCTGAAGAGAGTGGAAGATCTGATGAATAAATACCAATTCAAACAAACACTATTTGAATTACAGAATAAATAATTAGCGAAAAATGTAAAACATTTTACTAGCAGTGGTATTTTGTTTTACTTTTTTTAATATATTTGCTATAATCAAGACATTTAAGGGAGTATTTATGAAAATAGTTTTAGATGCTTTTGGTGGAGATTATGCTCCAGATGAGATAGTTGCTGGTGCAGTAAAAGCACTTCAAGATAATGAGAAAATTAATTTAGTTTTAGTAGGTGATAAGGATAAAATAGCGGAACTTCTCCAGAAGTTAGTATTCGTATCTGATAGATTAGAGATCGTGCATGCTCCAGATGTGGTTACTATGGACGAGTCTCCAACTGTCGCTATTAGAACTAAGAAGAACTCTAGCATAGTAGTGGCGTTTGATTATCTAAAACAAAACGATGATGCAGTAGCACTTATTAGTGCGGGCAGTACCGGAGCGACTCTTGCAGGTGCAGTATTGAAACTTGGTAGAATCAAAGGTATATCTAGACCTGCATTAGCGCCTCTTCTTCCTACAGTTAACGATGGCAATGTAATGTTACTTGACTGCGGTGCGAATGCTGAGTGTAAGGCTGAGAATTTACTCCATTTCGCCATTATGGGTAATGAGTATATGAAAGCGACAGGTGTGAAGAAACCAAAAATTGCATTACTAAATATCGGTACAGAGGCAGAGAAAGGTAGCGAGATGATCAAAGAAGCATATGCTCTACTAGAACAATCAGGATTAAATTTCGTAGGAAATATTGAAGCTCGTGATGTAATGCGTGGTAATGTAGATGTAGTAGTCAGCGATGGTTTCTCTGGCAATATCTGCTTGAAAACAATAGAAGGTACCGCAGAGATCTTGTTCGGAGAGTTAAGAGATGTAACTCATGCAGGATTAAGAAATAAAATTGGTGGGCTTCTACTCAAGAAAGGTCTATATTCAATCAAAGGGAAATATGATTATAGAAAGGTTGGTGGAGCACCACTACTTGGTGTCAGCAAGATAGTACTGAAGTGTCATGGTAATAGCAAAGCTGATAGCATTGCTACTACTATTGAGCAGGCTTATAAGTTAGCCAATAATAAGATGATAGAAAAGGTAATGAAAGCAGTAGATAAAGATGAAGAATAGATTTTTGGAATTGTTTGAGAAGTGTAGTGATGAGTTGAAAGAATTGGCTTTCACTCATTCTTCATATGCCAATCAGCACAATACTCTTAGTAATGAAAGATTAGAGTTTTTGGGTGATTCGATCTTGTCTACTATTATTAGTGATTATCTATACAAGCATTACAATAAGCCAGAAGGTAAGATGTCTAAAATTCGTGCGAAATTTGTATGTACTGAGAATTTAAGCGAATTAGCAAAATCTCTCAATATATCTTCTAGAATCAAATTTGGCAAGAGTTTTCAAGGCAACATTTCAGATGCGATCCTTGCAGATATTATAGAATGTATGATAGGTGCGATATATCTAACATATGGTCTGCATTCGATTAGCACTGCAGTATTAGATGCTCTGAAAGTAAAAGAACAACTGCGAGCAGGTATGAAGCCAAATGATTACAAGTCCGAACTTCAAGAGTATGCTCAGGCGAGTAAGATGAAATTGGAGTACAAAGTAGAGAAATATTTAACCAAAGGCGGACAAGAAAACTTCAGAGCGAGTAGCTTTATTAATGGAGAATTCTTAGCCTTCGGACAAGGATCTACTAAGAGAGAGGCGGAGCAAAATTCGGCTAAACTAACCTTAACTAAGTTAAAAAAGAAAGGAGAATAATATGGACGATAAAGAATTATTTTCACTTATATTAGATAAAAATGAAGAAATCATTAAGACATATAGACCTAATAAGGTTAGGACTTGGGCTAATGCCATAGTGATGATATTACTATATAGTGTATTTTGTGTACCATTATTAATAGGTGCATTGTGGGATCAGGGAATTTGGACAGGACTGATTACAATTATTACATTGTATGCTATTGCTATCATGTTCACAATGGTGTTGATTGCTTTGTGGCTTAATAAGACGGTATATGTCATCACAAATAAACGAATTTTAATTCGTACAGGGTATATTGGTGTTGATTACAAAAGTCTTGATTTCACATTGTTGGGAGCTATGACTGTTAGTGTGAATTGGTTAGATAAATTACTTCACAAAAATACAGGTACATTATCATTCGGTAGCATGGCTAGTCCAATGGTGAATAACAATATTGCTAAGTTTACTTTGTCATATATCAAGAATCCATATGAAGAATATAAGGAAATTAAGCAAATAATTGATGAACATCAGTCAAAATAATTTGACAAACCATCTAAAATTAAGTATAATAAGAATAGAAAGCATTAAGGAGAATTAAATATGTTATTTGAACCACCTATTGATGAATTGGTAAATGTGGCAGGCTGTAGATATGCAGTAGCAGTAATTGTGGGGGCGAGAGCTAAGGTGTTGGAGAATAAGATTCCGACTCTTCTCAATGGTAGTTCTAATGCAGCTATCGATTATGCAGCCACTGAGTTATTTAAGGGCGAAGTGATAGGAGTTCAATCAAAGTAGAATGTACGCACAAGTTATAGTAGATATTTCCAATGACGCTGTCGATCGAGTGTTCGATTATTTGGCTCTACCGGATACTAAGGTCGGTATGAGAGTGAGAGTTCCATTCGCTAATCGTACGGTTTTGGGGTATGTAATAGGACTTAAGAGTGATACCAGCTTTGATAATACTAAGATCAAATCTATTATTTCAAATCTAGAAAGTGTACCTAAACTAAAACCGGAGATTTTGGAGCTCACTAAGTTTTTAGCAGGACACTTTTTTTTGCGTCTAAGTGATTGTGTTAAATTAGTATTGCCATCTTGTGTTAGGCAAGATACTCAGCATGAATTGAATGCTTATATTTTGACGCCTTTATATGATATTGATACTGCCTTGTCTATGATAGGCAAGCGTGCTAAAAGTCAGCTCTCAGCATACGCATATTTGACAGAGCAGGGCGAGTGTAATATGTCTTATCTTATTGACGCATTTGGTAGATCTAGTGTAAATGCTCTGGTCGAAAAAGGATTGGTCGAGAAGACTAGCATTAGAAAGTATCGCGCTCCATCAGTAGATAAGATCTGTGCGGATAAGAAAATTTTGACAGGTCTACAACAATCCGCAGTGGATCAAATAAAGAACCAAGACAAGACATTCTTATTGCAGGGTGTTACTGGTAGTGGTAAGACTGAAGTATATATGTCCATTATTGATGACGCGCTAGCGCAAGGTAAAACTGCTATAATGCTAGTACCAGAGATATCGCTCACTCCACAGATGATGAATAGATTTAATTCTAGATTTCCTAATAATGTAGCAGTATTGCATAGTGGACTCAGTGAGGGTGAGAGATTTGATGAGTGGGATAGAATATTTTCTGGTCAGGTGAAGGTGGTGCTGGGTGCGAGAAGCGCAATATTTGCTCCGCTCGAGAATGTGGGTGCTATAATCATTGATGAAGAGCATGATAATTCTTATGTGAGTGAGACTAACCCTAGATTCATCACACATGACGTGGCAGAGTTTAGAGCGAGGTATAATCATTGTCCGCTGATATTAGGTAGTGCTACACCTAGTATTGAAAGTTTCAAAAAAGCACAGGACAAGCATTATAATTTAGTGCGTCTGCCAGAGAGAATTGGTGGACTAGAGATGCCTAAGATAGAGATTATTGATATGTTAGGCGAAGTAATGGACGGTAATTCGTCATTTTATAGTAAGAAATTATTGGCAAAACTAGATGAATGTATCAAGAATAAGAAACAAGCGATATTATTCATCAATCGTAGAGGATTCGCGTCTTTCATGATGTGTAGAGAATGCGGATATAGAGCGAAATGCGATGATTGCGAGGTGAGTCTAGTTTATCATAAAGAAGATAAAGAACTAAAATGTCATTTTTGTGGTAAACGTTATCGCGCGCTTACTAATTGTCCGAACTGTAATAGCGATAATATTAAGTTCGGTGCCATGGGTACAGAGAGAGTGTGTGAAGATCTAAAGGAGATGTTCCCAGATATTCCAATATTTAGAATGGACAATGATACTACCAGAGGTAAAGATGGACATAAGAAAATTTTATCATCATTCGCAGATATTAGTCCAAGCATATTGGTAGGTACACAGATGATCGCTAAAGGGCACGACTATCCGAATGTGGCATTCGTTGGCATTTTAGATGCTGATGTGAGTCTGTATAATAGTGATTACAAAGCAAATGAACGAACCTTTCAATTAGTTACTCAAGTAGCAGGTAGAACAGGTAGAAAGAATAACGATGGCTATGTTATATTGCAGACCTATTCGCCTAAACATTATGTGTACAGATTCGCGACAAATTATGACTATGAGAGTTTTTATGCTAAAGAAATCAATACTAGGGAAATAACAATGTTTCCACCTTTCAGCACAATACTTCGAATATTAGTATCTAGCGAGAGTGATAATCGAGCAAAAGATGTTACGAAGAAATTATATGACCGTGCATTAGAGTTAAAAGAAAAATATGGTAGAGAGATTATATTTTTGCAAGCTATGCCTAGCCCTGTCAAAAAAATTCAGACAAAATATCGTTATCAAATCTTGACTAGATACATTCCAAATGATACAATAACTAAAGAGTTTTATTCCATCAGCGATATAGTAGAGAAAGACGTGTCTATATTCGTTGAGAAGAATCCGAATAATTTGAGGTAAAATATGGCAATAAGAGAAATAGTACCACATTCTGATAATTTTATTAGAAAGCACAGCAAAGCTGTGAAAGTTTTTGATGAAAAATTGTGGGAATTATTAGACGATATGCATGATACACTAGATATGAAACCTGGTGCTGGCCTTAGTGCAGTGCAGGTGGGAGTATTGAAAAGAGTATTCATCATCAATATTAATGAGATGAAGATAGAGTTCGTTAATCCTAAAATCATCAGTACCAAGGGTGAGCAATATAAGAAAGAAGGTTGCCTAAGTGTCAATCTTCCATTTGAGTACGTGCGTCGCCCATTCGAGGTAACAGTACAGGCGTGGGATAGATATGGTAATAAATTTACTCTCACTTGTGAAGATTGGACTGCTGTCTGCATTTGTCATGAATGCGATCACTTAGATGGAGTGCTGTATATAGACAAGACTTGTGTACCTCCAAAAGGAATGGCGGAGGACGACGAATAATGAATATAGTGTTCTTCGGTACAGGTCATTTTAGTACTATAGTTCTCGATGGTATGGTTAAAGACGGACAGAATGTGGTTGCGGTAGTTACTCAGCCAGACAAAGCAAATGCTAGAAATAATAAGATTATATATTCTTCTATTAAACAATATTGTTTAGATAAGGGTATACCATGTCTTCAGTTTGCTAAATTAAATCTTGAAGGCGAAGAGATATTAAAAACTTTTGATCCGGATTTGTTTGTTACTGCGAGTTATGGACAAATCATTAAGCAAAATATTTTAGATATACCTAGATACGGTACGATCAATGTACACGCTAGTTTACTTCCTAAGTATCGTGGTCCAGCACCTATTCAGGCATCTATAATCAATGGAGATAAGAAAACGGGTATTACCATAATGAAGACTGAGTTGGGACTAGATACAGGCGATATATACTTAATGCGTGAGATAGATATAGAGCCAGAAGATACTTCATCTAGTTTGTTTGAGAAACTAGCCAATCTAGGAGTAGAGTGTCTTCACGAATTTTTCTCAAGATTTGATTATTATATCAATAATCATACGCCACAAGATGAATCAAAGGCTACGTATTTTCCTATGATCAAGAAAGAAGACTACTTGCTAGACTTTAATATGTGTGCCTTTGATCTATGCAATAAAATAAGAGCATTAGAAAATTGTTATTTCATATACAAAGGTAGTCGATACAAAGTGGCATTTGCAGTGCCTAATGATTCAATAGGTAATGTAGGTGAAATACTAAAATGTAATGGCAAAGATGGATTGATTATTGGCTGTAGAGATAAGGCGGTAGAGATCGTTACAATTCAGCCAGAAGGAAAGCAAAAAATGTTTGCACTTGCATTTATGAATTCAAATAAATTTACTCTAGGAGATGTTATTGAAAATTCTTAGTGATTATTCATTAATAGAATTGACTAATGAGTTGGCGGATTATCCGAAATTTCGCGCCAAACAAATTTTTGACGCGATAATTCAAGGCAAAGATTATGATAATCTCGCTCTTCCAAAAGCAATGATTGAAAAATTGAATAATGAATATATCCTAAAACCAATTCAGATATATAAAGTCCTAACAAGCAAAGATGGCACTAAGAAATATTTACTCAAGTTGCATGATGATAATTTGATAGAATGTGTGTTCCTAACACAAGATTATGGTAATACTATATGTATGTCTACTCAAGTAGGTTGTCGTATGGGGTGCAAGTTTTGTGCATCTACACATAATGGGCTCATTAGAAATTTAACCGCAGGAGAGATGCTGTCTGCAATAGCGATTGTCAATGCTGATAATGGCAAATGTAATGAGCGAAATTTTACAAATATTGTACTAATGGGTAGTGGTGAACCATTCGATAATTATGATACTGTAGTGAAATGGCTAGATCTAATCACAGATGAGAATGGATTTAATCTAAGTGAGAGAAATATATCACTATCAACTTGTGGTTTGGTAGATAAAATCTATGAGTTCGCCAAATTAAAATACAATATTACATTATGCGTATCGCTTCATGCTACTACTGATGAACGTAGACGCGAGATTATGCCTATTGCTAATAGGTATACGATTGCTGAGATTGTATCCGCATTACATGATTATGTGAATACGAATGGGAGACGAGTAGTGTTCGAGTATTGTCTTATTAAAGGTGTAAATGATAGCGAAGACGATATATTGAGATTAAAAGAGATTACCAAGAATCTACTTAGTCATGTGAATGTAATATGCCTAAATCCTAATGGTGGCACACTCAAGGCCACTACTAGAGAAGAGGCATTGGATTTTGTGGCGAGATTAAACAAAATGGGAGTATCAGCGACTCTTAGACGTAGTCAGGGTAGTGATATTGAAGGCGCGTGCGGAATGCTTCGTGCCAAGACCTTAAGAGAAGGGGGTAAAAGTTAATGAAAAAAGTAGTTATTTCAGCATCTAGTCTGCCAGCGGGTAGAAATATGTCTGCGCAGATTGACTATATTGTGAAGATTGGATCTTTCGGTGCAGATATGTATCATTTAGACATAATGGACGGCGAATATGTGAAGCAAAAATCCATTGATTACAAATATTTTGAACAACTAAGAGAGAAGTCTACACTGCTTTTTGATGCGCATTTAATGACTGTTCGCCCAGAGAAATTAGTAGATAAATATCTAAAAGCGGGGGCAAATATTCTCACCATTCATTATGAAGCGGTAGAAGATAAGAATGAACTAGTAAAAGTATTCAAGAAGATTAAACGTGCTGGCGCAATGGTTGGACTAGCTATAGAGTTGCATACTGACGTATCAGTCATCGAGCCATATCTACGTTATTTAGATTTGGTGCTAATAATGAGTGTTAAGACAGGTAAATATGGTCAAGAGTTTAACAAGGATGCAATAAAGAAGATCAAGCAGGTTAGATCTCTTAGTGAAGACATTTTGATCGAAGTAGATGGTGGTATCAATGATAAGACTGCTAGTCTATGCGTCAAAGCAGGTGCTGATATTTTGGTTAGTGGATCATATATATATAACAACGACACATATACTGCTATTCAATCACTTAGAGGTAAGAATGGACAATAGATATTACTTTGAAATGATTGATGGAGATAAGGTTATTATTGAGAATGGCGAAGCTAATCATCTAAGCAAAGTGAGAAGAGTCAAGATCTCAGATGAGATTATGGCATTCAATGGCGATGGTTTTGATTATCGACTTAGAATAGACGATATCTCTAAAGATAAGGTAAAAGCGACAGTTATTAGCAAAGATCTTAACAAGGCTACTAATGATTTAGATATTACCGTATATCTAGCGATGATCAAAAATGATGCACTAAAGACTGCTATAGATAGTTTAGCGCAATTAAATGTAAAGAGTGTGAAATTATTTAGATCAGACTATACAGAAGCGGTATTTGATGATAAGAAGTTGGACAAGTTACGTGCAATTACTATTCAAACCAGTAAACAATGTGAGCGTGCTGATATCATGAATATCAGTATCATTGACAAGAAAGATATTAAGGCTGATTGTAGTAAATATGATAATGTATTCTTTGCTTACGAAGATTCTAAGGATAAACCAAGTTCATTCAAGGGTAACTTTGCTGTAATTATCGGACCAGAGGGCGGATTTTCGCCTAGTGAGAATGATTATTTTTCTTCCTTTGCCAGCAATATTTCGTTAGGCAAGACAATACTAAGAGCAGAGGTTGCTTGTGCTACTGCGGTAACTAGTTTGAGGGCGTTGGATTATGAAGGCTAGCATTATTACACTTGGCTGTAAGGTCAATGAATATGAAAGTCAATCTATCATGAATCAACTCAAAATGGCGGGTTATGATGTGGTGGAAGGATTAGAGTTCGCTGATATTTATGTGGTGAATACGTGTGCTGTAACAAACATCGCTGAGCGAAAGTCTAGACAAGTGATGACCAAGATATTGAAGTTAAACAACGACGCTAAAATTATTGTTTGTGGTTGTGCTGTGCAGAATAATCCTAGTCAATTCTTAATAAACAAGAATGTTCTGGCTATTACAGGTAATGCAGGGAAGAATGAGATAATTAAGTTCATTGAGCGAGAAAATAAGGTTTTGCCAGATCTAGAGCATATAAAGTATGAAGATACTGCACGTCCGATCGAGACTCGTACCAGACAATATATTAAGATACAAGATGGTTGTAATTACTTTTGTTCATATTGTGTGATACCTTATGTTCGAGGTAGGAGTAGAAGTAGGGATTATTTAGATGTTTTAGATGAGATTAGTCATACTAAGGCTAACGAGGTCGTACTTACCGGCATCAATATGAGCGATTATCGTATAGATGGCGAATTGGCGTTGAAGACTTTAGTGAGAGAAATAGATAAATTAGGCAAACGATTTAGGATCTCGTCATTAGAGTGTATGGCATTAGATGATGAGATGATCAGTATTCTAAAAAATTGTAAGAATTTCTGTCCGCATTTTCACTTAAGTCTACAATCTGCGTGTAACGAAACTCTAAAACGCATGAATAGACACTATACGATAGAACAATTCAAAGAGATTGTAGTGAAACTAAGAGTAGCATTTGATAATCCATGTATATCTACTGATGTTATAGTAGGTTTCAAGGGCGAAACCGATGAAGAATTTGAAGACACATTCAACAATCTACTAGATATCAAATTCGATTTTATGCACATATTTCCATACAGCGAGAGATCTGGTACCAATGCTTGTAAACTTAGCGGTACGGTAGATAAGTGTATAGTGAAACAGCGAGAAAAAAGACTTCAAGAGATGAATAGAGCGAATAAATCAGCATTCTTCACTAGAAATATCGGCACGATTCACTCAGTACTTATCGAAGAAGTTGACGAAAACTTTTCTTTTGGGTATACTGATAATTATATTTATACATATCTTGAAGGGAAATATGAAGTTGGCAGTATTGTAAATGTAGAACTTGCTGAAATATATCTGCAAGGTATGAAAGGAATAATAAAGGAGAATTAATATGATAGATGAATGTGTATTCTGTAAGATTAGAAAAGGAGAATTACCTAGTACTACATTGTACAAAGATGAAGACTTCATGATTATCAAGGACATCAACCCTCAGGCGAAAGTACATCTCATTGCTATACCTACTGCCCATGTGCCATACATTGATATGATGACTGATGAGGGGACTGCTCTTCTTGGTATAATCATAGGTAAGGTATCTCATATGCAACAAGAATTAGGACTTACTAATGGGTATAGACTACTTATCAATCAAGGCGAAGATGCAGGGCAGACTGTAGCTCACGTGCATATTCATATCTTAGGCGGAGAGAAACTAAGCGAATTTTAATAAATTTGTACTAATCTATTGACAATATGTATTTTTTCTATTATACTAAAATAGATTATACAAATAAAGGTGGTGAATAAGTTGACTACTGTTCGTTGTGGAGAGAACGAATCTATCGATAGTGCATTAAAGAGATTTAAGCGTAAGTGCCAAAAAGATGGTATCATCGGTGATTTGAAGAAGAAACAAGAATATCAAAAGCCTAGCGTTCGTAAGAAAGAGAAGGAAAAAGCTGCTCGTAAGCGCGCTATGAAGAAATCTAGATATTAAGAATAAGGGGTGCGGCAGCACTCTTTTTCATTTAAACAAGGAGACATATGAAGACATTATTACAAGAACTCTGGGAAATACGAGGTGAAGTAGACGACGCTATTATTAATGATAACAAAGATTTATTATTAAATGCAAAAGAGAGAATGGAACAACTCGAATATGACAGATATCGAATGGGCTCTATGACATTAAATACGATAGGTACTAGTTATCTTGAATTGCAAAAAGGAGATGCTAACAAAAGAAATAACTTCACAAAGATTAGAAACAACCTTGATATAATAATGTACAAGTATATTTATATGCAAGATGTATCGGTGAAGTTTGGCAAGATAGAATCTATTGCAGAGCTTATATGGGTCGCTAGAGCAATGGTAGATGATTTTATTAGAAAATCTAGAATTGCAAAAAATAGCAATAATCATAAAAATGATAACAATTATCTATTACTTATCGATAGCGTAGAGGAGAGAATTGCTCATTATTTTCATGGTTATGGGCGTTGGCATGATATGCTAAGTCATGCTGAGTATCTATATCTTGGGGATATCTTGCAATTTGTTAGAAAGGTTAGATA
Source organism: Clostridia bacterium (assembly GCA_046882085.1). Classification (GTDB taxonomy): domain Bacteria; phylum Bacillota; class Clostridia; order Christensenellales; family UBA1242; genus Onthoplasma. Next base: position 23,523 of record JBKSNA010000049.1, on the reverse strand, counting down.
TGAGTATTACGGAGATAGGCAAGTAGAGAAAGGCTTCGATCTTGTCAGTCAAGACTATTAAATATTATTTTGTCTGTCATTGCGAGCGTAGCGTGGCAATCTTCGCAAAGTCCTACTGAATATTAACTGAAGATCCTCACGTCACGACTGAGTCGTTCCTCAGGATGACATTTATAGGTTTTGATTAAGTCAAATAATATTAAATAAATTTAATATTAAAAAGTGGAAATGCTTGCAGTTCCGCTTTTTATTTGTTATAATACTAATGTGTCAAGAAAACTATCTAAATTCTTAGGCACAATTCTTTTTTACTAAAAATATAGAAATATTTATTATTTTGGAGATATAATGGATTACAAAAGTTTACTAAATAGCGAACAATACGAGGCGGCAATGTGCACAGATGGTCCAGTCTTAGTCAGTGCGGGAGCAGGTAGTGGCAAGACTAGACTACTTACATATCGTATAGCATATCTTATTACTGATTGTGGCGTGCCAGCATACAAGATTCTCGCTATTACTTTTACCAATAAGGCAGCGGGCGAGATGAAAGATCGTATCAGTAAAGTAGCGCCAGACGGAGATATGGTTACGGTTAGTACATTCCATAGTTTCTGTGCTAGAATGTTACGAACATATGCTAGCTTCATTCCTGGATATAAAGAAAACTTTACAATATTTAGTGATAATGACACTGCGAAAATTTTCAAAGATATCTTCAAACAACTCAACATTGATGATGAGACTACCAAAAGCAACTACAAGCACAATCTATCTGTCATTAAGAATGACAATATGACCATTGATGAGTTTGTGAAAATTTATTCTTATGATAAAGACATAGACATATTCGCTAAATTCTATCGTATGTATGAAGATGAATTAAAGAAAAACAATGCAATGGATTTTGATGATTTGCTGATCAATTTCTACAAACTGATCAGTACCAATAGTGAGATTTTGACCAGCATACAGAATAGATACACATATTTTAGTGTAGATGAGTTCCAAGATACTAATAAATTACAATACGACATTATCAAACTACTCGCATCTAAGACTAGAAATATACTTATAGTAGGAGATGAAGACCAGTCTATCTATGGTTGGCGTGGAGCGAATATTGAGAACATTCGTAATTTTACTAGAGATTTTCCAGATGTTCAGATATTTAAACTTCAACAAAATTACCGCAGTAGCAAGAAGATTATAGACAAGGCAAACCTTATCATCAAGAATAATAAGAATAGACTAGACAAGGTCTTATTTACTGAGAATGAAGATGGTAGCGATATCTATTATTATCAAGCGACTAACGAGACCGATGAGGCGGACTTTGTGGTGAGAAATATCATTACTCAGCACAATCATGGTGTGCCTTATCATGAGATGGCAATACTCATGAGACTCAACTCACTATCTCGTGCATTTGAAGAGAAATTACTCACATATAATATTCCGCACATTATGTATAATGGATTTAAGTTCTTCGAGCGACAAGAAATCAAGAATGTACTAGCGTATTTGACTGCGATCGTAAATCCTGATGATAATGTTAGTTTCACTAGAATTATTAATTTTCCTAAGCGTGGTATAGGAGATACTAGTATAGAGAAACTAAACGAAATTGCATTGAGAAATCGCTGTTCGTTAAAAGATGTAGTAATGAACTATGAAATGGAAATGCTACCTAGAGCGCTTAATGAGAAATTGAAAGAATTAAAGAGTTTACTCTCAACGTTAGAAGATAAAATGCAGACTCTAGATATGTATGAATTTTTCTTAAGTATGTTAGAGGATACAGGAATACTTAGTTCATTCGATCAAGACAATGAACAAGAGTATGAAAGATACCTGAATGTCAATTCGTTAGCCAATTCGGTAAGAGAATTTGCAGAGAATAACAAGGGTGCTACAATAGTTGACTATCTAGAGTCAGTTACTTTATCAAGTGCTATGGATAGTGATGATGGTAAGGGTGTAGTAATAGCCACAGTGCATGGTGCAAAAGGACTAGAATTTGATACAGTCTTCGTGGTTGGTTGTGAAGAGAAGATCTTCCCTATTACGCGTGATGATAAGGACGATCTAGAAGAAGAGCGAAGACTCATGTACGTAGCGATCACCAGAGCAAGAAAAGATTTGTTCCTTACTAGTAGTTCATCTAGATTTTTGTATGGCAAGCGCGATTATTCTGTGAAGTCAAGATTCTTATATGAATTAGATCTAGCAAAAGAGCGACAAATAAATTCCAACTTCGGAGCATATAATAATCATTACAATCAAAGTCAAAACAACTTTGGAAATAAACAAAGCCAAAATATATTTGGCTACAAAAATTTTGGAGGCAATATGAATACATTACAATCAAACAACAATAAAACATTTAATTATACTTTCAGTAAAGATACAGTAGAGAAGAAGGCTATTGATTTCGATAAGATCAAGGTAGGAGCGAAAGTATCACATCCTAAGTTCGGCGATGGCGAGATCGTAGAGGTTACTCCAAATTCTTCTAATCACTGTGTGAAGATTAAGTTTGATGTTGTAGGCGAGAAGACTTTATCTCTTGACTACGCACCTATTGATTTTAAGGATTAAAAGGAAAATGGATAAAAAGAAGCGATTAGAGTGGCTAACTAAAGAAGTCAATAAACATAATAAGAATTATTATGTATATGACAATCCAACTATTTCTGATGCTGAGTATGATGCACTTTATTATGAGTTGGTGGATCTAGAGAAAGAAATGGGATACACTCTTCCAAATTCACCAACTGGCAGAGTAGGAGATTTCGTGCTTGAAGGATTCAAAAAACACAAGCACGAAGTACCGCTATATAGTCTAAATAAAGTAAAAGATTACGAAGATTTAGAGAAGTGGATATCTGATATGAAAAAAGCAACAGGTGATCCTGATGTTAGTTTTTCTATGGAGTACAAGTATGATGGATTAAAGGTAGTTATCGAATATCGCAATGGTAAATATTATCAAGCCACCACGCGCGGTAATGGTGCGATTGGAGAAGATGTTACCCTTCAGGTCAAGACAATTAAGTCTGTGCCACTCACTATTCCATATCATGGTAGAGTGTTGGTACAGGGCGAGTGTATGATGACTAATTTGAGTTTCAATGAGTATAATAAGACCGCAGAGATTCCACTAAAGAATCCAAGAAATGGAGTAGCAGGTGCAGTGAGAAATCTCGATCCTAAAGAGACTGAGAAGAGAAAACTTGATTATTTCTGCTATGATGTCTTACTGATCGAAGGGAAGTCGTTCGCATCTCAGACTGAAATGAACGACTTTATCAAGAGTCAAGGATTTAAGACGGATAGTTATTTTAAAATTATTCAGTCGCTAGCTGATGCTAAGGCTGAGATAGAGCATGTTGATGCGATTAAAGATGGTCTAGATACTATGATTGATGGTATGGTGATCAAAGTCAACGACTGCACTATGCGTGAAGATATTGGATATACTAATAAGTTTCCTAAGTGGGCGATGGCGTGGAAATTCAAGGCAGTCGAACTCTCTACCACATTGTTAGATGTCATTTGGCAGGTGGGTCGTACGGGTAAAATTACACCGATCGCTATCATGGATCCTATCGAACTTGCAGGTGCAACAGTTAGTAGAGCGACACTAAATAATACACAAGATATTGAGAGAAAGCAGATTAGTATCAATAGTAGAATCTTCGTACGTAGATCGAATGAGGTTATCCCTGAAGTAATGGGATTGGCTGAAAGGAGTGATAATGCGGTAGAAATAGTCTCTCCAGAATATTGTCCTAGTTGTGAGAGTAGACTTACTCGAATTGGACCTAATCTATTCTGCGTAAATCATAAAGGTTGTCGTGAGCAAATAATTGATAGACTTACACATTTTGCTTCTCGTGATGCAGCGAATATCGAAGGACTTAGCGAGAAAACATTGATAGCTCTACATAAAATGTATAATATTGCTTATCCATACGAACTATATACTTTGAACGCAGACAAGTTGGTAATATTAGAAGGATTTAAGGATAAGAAAATTAATAATTTGCTGGATAGTATTGAGAAGAGTAAATCTATGGATTGGGCCAACTTCATATTTTCTCTAGGGATTATGAATATTGGTAAGAAAACATCTTTCGTGCTTAGTAGACGTTATCCAACACTAGAAGATATCAAGAATGCGACTCTTGATGAACTCACTAATATTGAAGATGTGGGCGAGATCGTGGCGAATAGTATTATAGAGTACTTTAGAGATGAAGACAATCTGTATAATATAGAGCGATTATTTGAGTTGGGTGTGAAAATTAATGAGAGTGAGACCACTAGTGTAAATCCGCACTTTACCAATAAGACAATAGTGCTTACAGGATCTCTCACTAATTATACTCGTCCAGATTTAACTAAGATATTAATGAATCTAGGTGCTAATGTTACAGGTAGTGTGAGTAAAAAAACTGATTTAGTGATAGTAGGAGCCGATGCAGGTAGTAAATTAGATAAAGCAAAAGAGTTGGGTATCAGGGTTATTAACGAGGACGAATTAATCAATTTGTTAGAATTACAGTAAATACATTACACAATATTCTTTAACATACAGATTTTAATATGGTACTATACATTATAGTAGGAGGGAGTGATGGAAAATAATCAAAAACCAAAATATTTTTTAATATTTAAGATTTTAGGTGGAGTATTTTTAGTAGGTGCTATTATTGGATTTATTTTAGCAGTAAGGGGATTTGGAGACTTTGAGAATAATCTCTTCATGATAGGTGCATTTGTAGGGCCTATTTCATTGTTTGTTGGAATAACTATGATTTTATTAGGTTTCCGTCCAGAAATGGCAAGAATGGTTGCGCGTTCTACAAAGTATATTCAACAACAAAATAAAGAAGAAATAAAAGATATTATGAATACACAGGCCGAGATAGCTAGCGATGCGATTTCGACTACTGCTAAGGCTGTTAAAAATGGTGTTGATGATACAAAATTTTGTAGACATTGTGGCAAAAAAATAAATTCAGACTCTAAATTTTGTTCTTATTGTGGTAAAGAACAATAGATATAATTTAAGATATTTATTCGTAGAAAAATCACTCAATTTGAGTGATTTTTTTGAATTTATTAAAACATTATAGCATCTGCGCCTTGGAGATAATTAATACTTCCATTATTTAATCCGTCTTCAAGGGAAACTATTACATTTTCACTTAATTTGGTATTGTCATCTAATCCGAGTCTTCTAACTAAAATAGGACATTTTTTACGAAATTCCATTTCTTTATTAATTGCGAAATCTCCTATGGGTGCTGTTAGAGTGGAGTGTATGATTTCTCCAGACTTAATATGGCGATAAGATGCGAAGCCATGTAATGTTAAGATTACAAATTTTTTCTTAATTCTATATGTGGTATTAGTGTTAGGGCCTACATATTTTTTGTCTACAATATGTACCAATTCACCAACGTATAATTCGTCTACATAATACTTAGGTTTGTTTCGTTCTTTCTCTAGTTTTTTATCACGATGTTTCTCAATTAGTCTTTTTAACATAAGGATTTCCTTTTAGTAACAATATTATATGTTCAAAATTAAATCATGTCAAGCAGAAATTGTAATGTTATTCCATACGAAGCATGGGAATCTACACTAGATTGCTATGTCAGACTATGTCTTTCTCGCAACGACATAAAAAATCAGGTGAATTTTTCGTCAGTAGGGCTATTTTGTTTGGAGAATTGGTGTCTTTTTTGCTATAATGTAGTTAAATTTGGTAGATTGTATCTACATAAATGGGGAACGTATGATAACATTCAAAGAAATAGAGATGACTGGATTTAAGTCATTCGCAGACACCACACATATCAACTTTGATGGTGGTATTACCGGTATCGTAGGACCGAACGGTTGTGGCAAATCTAATGTTAGTGATGCTATTCGTTGGGTACTCGGAGAACAATCAAGCAAAGCCTTGCGTGGTAAGTCAATGCAAGACGTTATTTTTGCTGGTACTGAGAAGAGAAAGAAACTTAGTTTTTGTGAAGTATCATTGATATTCGATAATACAAATAAGTGGTTTAACGTGGAATATGATGAAGTTGTACTTACTCGTAAATTATATCGCAGTGGCGAGAGCGAGTATATGATCAATCGTAAGCCTTGTAGACTAAAAGACATTCGTGATATTTTATATGATAGCGGTATTGGTAAAGATGGATATTCTATCATCGGACAAGGTCGAGTAGAAGAGATTATTCAGTCTAAGCCAGAAGAGCGTCGTTCAATATTTGAAGAAGCCGCTGGTATTGCCAAATACAAAGCACGTAAGGTAGAGACTGAAAATCGTCTAGTCCATGTAAGAGATAACCTAAGTCGTGCTACTGATATTTTGACTGAAGTAGAGCGTAGACTAGGACCATTGAAGCGCCAGAGCGAAGATGCGAAGAAGTATCTAGAGTATAGAGATCAACTAAAAAATCTCGAGATCAATGCTTATATTTATCAATACGATCATGCTGCGCAAACTAAGGAAGAGATCAATACAAAGCTCGCAGGATACAGAGATAATCTCAATATTCTAACTAATAGCATAGAGACAGAACAAGCCAAGTATGACAAGGCTTTGAATGAAATCAATCAATTAGATAGACGTGCTAGCGAACTACATGAGAAGGTTCTCACTAATACTGTCGCACTTGAGAAGAAACAGAGCGATAGCCGTATTCTTTATGAGCAGACTAGACATTTGAAAGAGCAGTTGGATAGACTCTCATCTCAGCTTAATGCTTATGAGATGGATTATAATCAACGATCAACATTAATAGATAATGCCAAGGCATTGAGGGAGAAAGAGACTAAGTCGCTAGCGCAACTCAATCGTGATGCTCAACAGATCGCAGATGAGTATATGAAACTCATTGATGAGCTTACTAAGAACGAGGGCGAGAAAGAAGAAAATCAGAGAAATATCATTGATAATTTATCAAAACTTACAGATATCAAGACTAATCTGGCATCATATATCGCTAAGCGTGATACAATGCAAGAAAATCTAAAGACAGATAAAGAGAAATTAGAAATCCTCAATACTCAACTAGCGGAAATTAAAACGGTTTGTGATGAATTATCAAAGGCAGTCGAAAATTTAAGCCAGAAAAAGAATAAGTTAGAATTAGAGCAATCAAAGCTTAATGCCGAGATCTTAGAATTGAATGATAAAGTTGAAGAAAAATCTAATGAGATCTATGCATTGAAGACTAGTATATCAAATGATACTAACCGCATGAATATCTTATCAAATATGCAGATGGACTACGAAGGTTATCAATATGCAGTAAAAAGACTCATGCAAGAAAGTAAGAAAAATCCTACCATTAGTAAGGCGATTAAAGGTGTAGTGGCTAATATTATATCAGTAGACAGCAAGTATCAAACTGCCATAGAGATCGCATTAGGTGGTAGTATTCAGAACATAGTTACACAAGATGAAGATGATGCGAAGGTTTTGATTAATTATCTAAAAGACAATCATTCTGGTCGTGCTACCTTCTTGCCAATCAGTGCAGTGAAGGCTAGAAGACTTAGTCCAAATGATATGAAATTCTTGACTAGCAAAGGTTGCTTTGGTATAGCGAGCGATCTAGTCAAAGTAGATAGTCAATACAAATCTGTAATTGATAGTTTGCTCGGATCTACTGTAGTGTGTGATAATTATGACAATGCTGTAAATTTGGCGAAATCTAGTAATTATGCCTTTAGAATTGTTACACTAGATGGAGAAGTGTTCTCTCCTCAGGGAAGCTTATCAGGTGGTAGCAAGAAGAGTAATGATAGTTCACTTCTAGGTAAAGAAAACGAGATTAAGAATCTCAAAGCGAATATTGAAGCTAGAACTAAAGAATTAGATAGCGCATCAAGAGATTATGATGTGATTTTAGCGAAACTAACTAATGCTAAGGCAAATATTGCCGGTATTAATAGTGAATTGCAAAGTGTAAATAGTGAGTATTATACTAATAATACTAAGATGGAAAACGTTAAGCAAAATTCACAAAATATCGAAGAAGACATATTCTCTGTGAAGAGTCAGATGACTGTTGCGCAAGCGGTAATTGATGAACTCACTAAGAAGATAAATTCAATCGACCAAATCGAGATGGACTACAATGCTACTCAGGCAAAAGTTGGTGAATTTAATGAGAACAATAAGAATGTCTATGAAGAACTTAAATCAAAAAGAGAAGTATATCAAGAGAGATTAACTAGTGTGAAGGTGATGATTGCTTCTACCGAAGAGAAAATTCGTGCGTTAGACAAAGATATTGAGAATAACCTAACTCAATTAGAATTGACAGAGAAATCAATAGCTCAACTCAAGACAGAAATCTCAGGACAGCAAAAATTGTACGATGAAGCAATTAGCTTGAATAAATCTGCAGAAGATGAAAATGGTGTAGGAGAGATTAGAAAAGAGCTTGATGATCTCAATAATAAACTTGCACAGTTCGACGAGTTTAAGCAGAGCTTAATGAGTGAACTAAAAGAACTTGACGACAAGAAATCTACCATATCAAATGATATTGCTAAAATGAATAATAAAATCTTCCAAGAAGAGACAAGACTGCAAAAAGTAGATATTGAGATCGAAACAATGCAAGAACGCATATTTGAAGAATATGAATTGACTTATAATGATTGCTTGAAGTTCAAAGATCAAGGCGAAGAATTTGATATCAAAGATACAATGATTCAGATCAGTCGTATAAAGAGTCAAATTACCGCTCTTGGATATGTGAATATCAATGCCATTGAAGAATACAAGACTGAGGGCGCTCGTTACGAAGAAATGAATGCTCAAATAGAAGATTTACGTAAGGCAGAAGAAGATGCAGTTCGCATTATTAAAGACCTATCTGCTGAGATGTTAGAGCAGTTCAATGCTGAATTTGTGAAGATTCAAGAGAACTTCACTAAGGTATTCAAAGAACTATTCGGTGGTGGTAACGCTAGACTAGAACTTCTACCTAGCGATGATCCTTTGACCGCTGGTGTAGACATTATCGCTCAACCACCTGGTAAAGCAGTATCTAATATTACACTTTTGAGCGGTGGAGAGAAGACTATGACAGCGATCGCGATATTGTTCGCAATACTCAAATTGAAGCCAATGCCATTCTGTTTCTTAGACGAGATAGAGGCGGCGCTAGATGATGCGAATATCGATAGATATGCTAATTATTTGAAGAGATTCAGTAATGATACTCAATTCATTGTCATCACTCACCGTAAACCTACTATGGAAGTAGTGGATTCATTGTATGGTGTAACAATGGAAGAAAAGGGTGTAAGTAAAATCGTATCTGTAAAACTAGCAGAGGCAGTAAAAGCTGTCAATGCTGAATAAATAAGTTAGAATATATCCCATGTCATTGAAAAACAGGCATGGGATCTACTTCTATTAAATTGGAGCAAACATGGGAATATTCAAAAAGTTTTTTGATAAACTGAAATATACTTTTAAGAAGACAGAACTAAATGATGATTTTTATGATGAACTAGAGTCTATCTTGGTATCCAGCGATATGGGCATAGAGACTGCTATGGATATTATGGACGAACTTAGAGATATTTGTAAGGAGAAACTAATCAAAGAGTCAGATAGAGCGCAAGAAGAACTCAAAAGAATTTTAATCGAGAAATTAAATGTAACTAAGTTCGAGTTCGATTATCCGCTAATTATCACGGTTGTCGGAGTGAATGGTGTAGGTAAGACTACATCTATTGCCAAGATGACTAAGTATTTCATTAAGAATAAGAAATCAGTATTGCTAGCCGCAGGAGATACTTTCCGTGCGGCAGCTACCGAACAACTCAATATGTGGGCAGAGCGACTCAAGACTAAGATAGTAAAGCAAGGCGAAGGTGCAGACTCTGCATCTGTCGTATTTGATGCTATTGCTAGCATGAAAGCAAAAGAAAACGATGTATTAATAGTAGATACAGCAGGACGACTTCATACCAAGACTAATTTAATGAAAGAATTAGAGAAGATCAATAATATCACTAATCGTGAATATCCAGAGGCAAAGAAACTCAATCTAATAGTACTAGATGCATCTATTGGACAGAATTCGATTGCTCAGGTCAAGGCTTTTAAGGATAGTGTGAATATTGATGGTATTATTCTAACTAAACTTGACGGTACAGCCAAGGGTGGGGTCGTGTATCCTATCATTAATGACCTTAATGTACCGATCGTATTCACAGGATTCGGTGAAGGCGTTGATGATCTAGAGGTATTTGATGCGGAGAGTTTTGTAGATAAGATATTAATGTAGGAGAACATATGAAAAATAAAAAAGAAGAAGATAATAAACCAAAAGTAAATAAAAAATTAATTGCTGTACTAGCTATGTTTCTAGGTGCATGTATCTTATTTGGTGGTATTTTTGTTTCATCATTTATAAAACCTTTAGGAATAGTTATGATTTGTTTAGGTGGTATTGTAGCCGGTATTAGTACAATGTTTTTTTAAGGAGAAGTATGAACATAGAAGAGCGTGTCGAGATCGCGATACTGATGAAATATTATGGAAAGTTATTAACAGATAAACAACAAGGTATTTTATCTATGTATGTAGATAATAATTTATCTTTGGCAGAAGTGAGTGCCGAGCTAAATATTACTCGTCAGGCAGTCAAAGATGCACTAGATACTTCATATACTACTCTTAAGAATCTAGAGGAAAAATTGGGATTTATTTCTCGTGATGAAAAATTAAGAAATTTATTAGAAAATAAACCTTTGAATCAAATTGACATGGCGACAAGGTTAGAGATTATAGCATTATTGGAGGACAACTAAATGGCATTTTTTTCAAATTTGAGTGAAAGGCTTAATCATATTTTTAGCAAGATGACTAAGCATGGCAAACTAACATCTCTAGAGATCAAGGAGGCAATGAGAGAAATTCGTGTAGCACTTCTTGAGGCGGATGTTAATTTTGCTGTTGCGAAAGATTTTTGCGCTCGCGTTAGCGAACTAGCACAGGGAGAAGAGATCTTAAAAAGTCTAACTCCGACTCAGCAAGTAATCAAGATTGTACGTGATGAGTTAACTACTTTAATGGGTGGAGAGAATCAAAAACTCAACGTAAGTCCTAAACCACCTACAGTTATTATGATGTGTGGACTTCAGGGTAGCGGTAAGACTACATTGTCTGGAAAGTTGGCTTTGAAACTAAAGAAAGAAGGTAAGAAACCATTATTAGTTGCCTGTGATGTATATCGACCTGCCGCTATTGATCAACTAAAAGTACTTGGCAAATCTATTCAAATAGATGTCTTTGAGCGCGGTACACAGAATCCTGTGAAGACCACGAAGGAAGCTATCGCTTATGCAGAGAAGTTTGCTCTTGATACTATAATAATAGATACTGCTGGTAGATTGCAGATCGATGAGAAACTCATGGAAGAACTCAAAGAAATCAAGAAAGCAATTAATCCAACTGAAATATTGCTAGTAATTGATGCGATGATTGGTCAAGAGGCGGTAGCTGTATCTAAGGCCTTCGATGAGGCACTAGATGTAACGGGTGTAGTACTTACTAAGACAGATGGTGATACTCGTGGTGGTGCGGCTTTGTCAATACGTGCAGTCATCGGTAAGCCTATTAAGTTCGTAGGTGTGGGCGAGAAGTTGACTGATTTAGAGCCTTTCTATCCAGATCGTATGGCATCTAGAATACTTGGTATGGGAGATGTGCTAACTCTTATTGACAAGGCTCAAGAGGCAGTAGATGAGAAGATGGCTCAAGAGATGGAGAAGAAATTTAGAGAGAATAGTTTTGATCTAAATGACTACATTGAGCAAGTAAACTCTCTAAAGAAGATGGGTGGACTCAAGACTGTATTATCCATGATGCCAGGTATCGGTGGTAAACTAAAGCAAATCGAAGACCAAATCGATGATAAAATGCTAGAAAAGAATAAAGCCATCATTCAATCAATGACAGTAAAAGAAAGAGAAGATCCAAATATTATTAATGGCTCTCGACGTCAACGTATTGCGAAAGGTGCAGGTGTACCTGTTAGCGATGTGAATCAACTCATCAAACAATTTAATCAATCAAAAGAAATGATGCGTATGATGAAGAATCCAAAAGCATTCGGAGGACGCGCTGCGATCATGAAGAAACTCATGGGACAGTAAAATAATTTACTTTGCCCAGTTCGTTAATTTAGTTTGTAGTTATCGCAATAAAAAAATACGCAGATGAGTCTGCGTATTTTTTAGTCTGTAACTGATGTCATTTGAATTTCTTTTGCAGCGGGAGTACGTTTGAACAAGTCCTCGATTGTTGTTACTTCTAGTCTTTCGAGTCTGTCATTTAAGTTCCTACATTTTCTAATATATTCCATTAATAGTGGACGAAGAGTTTCGTAATCGTATTCTTGGAAAGCTATAATACATTCTTTCATATAAGTCTTGAGTACGCTGTATTTATTGCCGATTTGATCGAATGTGTCAATAGCTCGTTGATATGTATTAATTGTAGTATTAGTTTCATGTTCTCCTATTTTAATACCTCTAAGAAATTTTTGTAGATTGTTTAGATTCATATTTAGCAGTTCTACTTCTGCGATATGATTCCTTAAATCATTTTCCATAGCCTTATCTGTCATGCGTGATATAAGTTTTTTGTTTTGTCTTCCCATATTTGCTCCTCTTTTATTTAATGCAAATTTAACATAATCATGTTTTTGTGTCAACTAATCAGAAATGCATTTTAAGAAAATTTTTAAGTAATTTAATAAAAACCCTTTACAAATAAAAAATAGTGTGCTATAATGTAAAGCGTAAAGACTTTACAGCATCGCAATTTCGCTGTTGTCAATTTGCTAACCGCAAATATTGACCTTTTGCTCGGTAGCTCCTCTTATGAAGGGGCAAACCGGCTTTCCCCTTCATTAATTCCCCTTTTTGAGAGGATTAGTGAAGTAGAGAAGTGCTTGCGAATGAGGTAAAGAGAATTAAAAAGGAGAAAAATTATGGCAGTTAAGATTAGATTAACTCGTTTAGGCGACAAGAAGTCTCCATTCTATCGTGTGGTAGTAGCTGATGCTAGAGTAGCAAGAGATGGTAAGTATATTGAACAAATCGGTACTTACAATCCACTTACTAACCCAGCTGAGATTAAGATCAATAACGAATTAGCTGAGAAATGGCTAAAGAATGGTGCTCAACCTACAGAGACAGCTAAGACTCTTCTTCAAAGAGCTGGTGTTATCGAAGTGAAGGGTAATAGCGCTCCTAAGACTAATAATAAGAAAAAGAAGAAAGCATAAGGAGTAATTTATGCAAGAGATGTTAGAGTACATTGTTAAGAATCTAGTGTCTAATCCAGAAGCAGTAGAGATCTCTGCTGAGAATCAAGGTAAGACTAAGGTTTTTAAGGTCAAGGTTGATGCCAAAGACTTAGGCAATGTCATCGGTCGTGGTGGTAGCATTGCCAATGCTATACGTACAGTAGTACGCTCTACTGGCGGTAAAGAAAGATTAGTAATCAAATTTGACGAGAAGTAAGAATGGCGGGTTGTTTTTGACCCGCTTTTCTAGTTTTAGAGGTAATATGAATTTATTAGAAATAGGTAAAATCGTGCGCCCACATGGAGTGAAGGGTGCAGTGAAGATTGTGTGCTACTTAGATGAAGGAATGTCTAAATTTAAGCATATATATTTGACGGACAAACGCATTAGTGCCAATATACAGCGAGTACAGAGTCTTAATAATGATGCGTATGCTGTATACATTGATAACATTGTTACTATTGATGATGCTGAAAAATATAGAAATCAGTCAGTATATATCGATAGAGATGAATACGACAGTATGAAAGAGAAAATATACATGAGTGATTTGATCGGTTGTGATGTAATTAATGAAAATGACGGAAAAATCGGAGAAATGGTAGATTATGATGATTATGGCGCTAGCGTAATTCTAACTATTCGCTGTGGTGCAGTATCATATAGTATACCATATGTTGAAGATATAATCATATTTGATAGAGAGAAAAATTCTTTCGTAATCAATCAACAAACATTTGAGGATATGAAAGTATGAGAATAGATATTTTGACACTTTTTCCAGAGATGTTTAGCCCACTAAAAGAAAGCATTATTAAACGAGCAGTTGATGATGGTAAGATAGAAATTAATATTATTAATATTCGTGATTTTGCGAATCCCCCTCACTTTAAATGCGACGACGAACCCTTTGGTGGTGGTGCGGGCATGGTTATGCTGTGTGAGCCACTTTTCCGTGCGATAGAGAGCGTGAAGGCTGAGAATAGTAGAATAATCTATATGTCGCCTAGAGGCAAGGTTTTCAATCAAGGTATGGCTAAAGAAATGTCTGCTGAAGAGCATTTGATTTTTATTTGTGGACACTACGAAGGCATAGATCAGCGAGTGATTGATTACTTTAATATTGAAGAATTATCTATCGGTGATTATGTGCTTACAGGTGGAGAGTTACCGGCGATGGTGGTAGCTGACTCTATCATTAGACTCATACCCGGCGTGATTCGAGAAGAAAGTACTCAAGATGAGAGTTTCTCTACTAATCTACTAGAATATAACCAATACACTCGCCCTGCAGTATTTAGAGATATGGCAGTGCCCGAGGTACTACTTAGCGGTAATCATAAGAAAATCGCTGAATTTAGAGCAGAGCAATCGCTCGAAATCACTAGGAAGAATAGACCAGATTTATTGAAATAGGTTAACAAATATGAAAAAATTTATGACAAGACAGCCAAATCAACAAGAACGATATGATAAGATAATAAAGAACAAAAGAGATACGAAATTACTTTTTTTAGCGTTCATAATCTCGTTTATTGTATATATGTCGTATTTGATTATTCATGGTGTTTTGGTGGATGAGCTTGGGATATTGTTAGCGTTAGATATTATGTTCATAATAATTTCAATACTAGAAGTTGGTATGATAGTTTATTTTATCTACAAAGCTGGCAAATTAAATAAAGAAAAACAACAGTTAATAAACGGATATACATTTAAGGAGTTCATAAAGTTTAATAATGAGATAAATGCATTGGAGTATGCTAAATATTTTGGTGTAAAACCCAGCATAGAACTAAGTGAACTAAAAGAAAACGATATAGAATTGTTTAATAAAACGATCAAAAATCGCAAAATGTTAGCTCTAAATAAAAAATGGTTTACTATATTATTGTTTTTGTATATTACATTGATGATAATTATTGGAATTTTATGCTATGTTTATGATACAATATTCTTAAATATTTTAATTGCGATAATTATTGCACTATTCTTTTTGGAATTAATAATTCCTGTTATAATATCTAAAAAATTAGAAGATGAATATCAAAAGTTGATTTTTAGCTTCGAATATAAAGATTTTTTGAAATATATCAACGAAAACGAGTAGCATTAATGTTGATAATAAGATACATAGGAGAGAATAATGATTAATTGGTTTCCAGGACATATGAACAAAACTTTGAAGCAAATGCAGAGTGATAGTAAACTCTGCGATTGTTTCATTTATGTAGTGGACGCGAGATGTCCTAAGAGTAGTATAAATCCTGAGTTCGTAAAGGTAGTGAAAGGCAAACCTATTATTTTCGTTCTAAACAAGGCAGACACAGTAGAGAAGAGTGATCTAGATAAAATGAAGGAATACTTCATCTCTCTTGGACATTCTTGCGTATCAATGAATGCTACTATTAGCGGTAATGCGAAGATTATAGTTAGTGAAATTAAGAAGATATTTGCTGAGCGTCTCGCTAAGAATAGAACGAATCAAGTCAACTTTATTCTTCGTGCTATGGTACTAGGTGTACCAAATTCTGGCAAGTCTACAATCGTCAACAATCTATGTAATAAAGGTAGAGCAGTGACAGGCAATAAAGCGGGCGTTACTCGTAGTAAACAATGGATCAAGATTGATAACAATATCGAAGTAATGGATACTCCGGGAGTACTTCTTCCTACATTCGATAATGAAGATAGTGCGTATAATCTTGCATTCGTAGGATCTGTTAAAGATGAAGTGTTGAACCTTGTTGAAGTGGGTAAAAGATTGATTTCACGACTTCGTGCTATAGATTGTATTTCTACTAGATATGGTATATCATACGATGATAATACTACAGATTTAGAGATATTGGAATTGATTGGTAAGAAGCGTGGATGTATGATCAAAGGTGGCGGAATTGATCTCGAACGTACGGGTAGACTCGTTCTTGGAGATTTCCGTACAGGCAAACTTGGCAAGATTTGTTTGGAATTGGAGTTGTAATGATTAACACTAAAGAAATATTTGATTTTGATAAGTCGTTACTTACAGATGAAATTAAACTAATCGCAGGTATTGATGAGGTAGGGCGAGGACCTCTCGCTGGACCAGTGGTAACCGCCTGTGTTATTATGCCTTATGACAAGATGATTGATGGGGTGTTCGATAGCAAGAAGGTTACCAAGAAGAATCGTGAACGATTGTATGATGAGATCTTATCTAATGCAAAGGCGGTATCCATATCAGTACGAGATCAGGATAGAATAGATGAGATTAATATACTCAATGCAACTAAAGAATGTATGAAAGAGTCATACGATAAGCTCACTATCAAACCTGATTTATTGCTTGTAGATGCGGTGAAACTCAATATTGCACCGAACGAAAAGGCTATAATCAAGGGAGATGCGACTAGTTATGCTATCGCTTGTGCTTCGATCGTGGCGAAAGTATATAGAGATAGAATGATGGAAGATTATGCTTTAGTTTATCCAAACTACGACTTTGAGAACAATGTCGGTTATGGTACTAAGAAGCATATTGAGGGAATTATGGCTCACGGCATTACGCCTATACATAGAATGAGTTTCTTAAAAAAGATATTAGGAGAAGACGAATGGACTCGCATAACTACGGAAAGAAGTGCGAAATAATAGCACAGCAATATTTAATCAAGAAAGGCTATATAATCTTAGAGACCAACTACAAGAACAAAGTCGGTGAGATAGATATAATAGCAAAAGATGGTGATTATATTGTATTCGTAGAGGTGAAGGGAAGATTCTCTAGACAATTCGGCGATCCATTAGAGGCGATCGACGAACGAAAACAAATTAAAATACATAATGTGGCGACACTTTATCTAATCACACATAAGAAAATGAACTCGCCATGTCGGTTCGATGCGATTTCAGTACTAGGAGATGCCGAGCATGAGATTAGACATATAGTTGACGCATTTTAGGTATTGACAAATTTAAGAATTCTGATATAATGTAGTCATCAAGGAGAAAATATGGAAAACCAAGAACTATTAACAGAAGAACAAAAGAATGAAATTAAGATGTATCGGGATTATCTAAAAAAATAGATGCTATTATGTGTAAAGCGTTATATTATTTTTTGTCAAAAGAACCAGACTCAGATGAATTGGTTGCTTCAAGAAAAATATTTATATTAAAATTATTAAAAGAGCATACGCATAGTTGTGAATTGTATACAGGAGATATCCCTAAAGAAATAAAGGATAAATTAATAAATGCTTATTCAAAAGAATTGGAAAAGAAGAAGAGGCTAAAAGAGATCATATTAATTCTCTACTAAAAGAAATGGATAATTTATTTTAATAAATTTACTAAAAACCCTTGCAAATATATTTTAGTTATGTTATACTACATTTGTTGGCGGTCCGCTGTGTTCCAATCGCAAGAACGTCAAATAGGAGGTAAATTATGAATATTATCGACCAAATCGAGAAAGAGCAATTACGTAGTGACATCGCTTCTTTTAACATTGGAGACACCGTTAGAGTAATGGTTAAAGTCAAAGAAGGCGACAAAGAGCGTATCCAAGCATACGAAGGTGTGGTAATTGCGAAGAAAGGTGCTGGTATCAGAGAAACTTTCACAGTTAGAAGAGTTTCATTTGGTATCGGAGTAGAGCGTACTTTCCCTATGAACAGTCCTAGAATTGATAAAGTGATTGTTGTTAGACAGGGTAAGGTTAGACGTGCTAAGATCTACTACATTCGTAATCTTTCTGGTAAGGCTGCTAAAGTTAAAGAAAAGAGAGCCTAATCGTTTGAGATTGATGAGAAAAGACACTATTAATATAGTGTCTTTTTTGATGTCAAAATTCTATACGTGATAGTGTATTAAATTTGTTGACAAATTTTGATTTCTTAATTATAATAGCAAAAATTTTAGGAGGGTTTTATGAAAATATCAGTAGTAGGTTCAACCAAAGAAGGATATTTGGCGACCAAAGAAGAATTAGAGCGTCTAAGCGGGCATGCTGGTGGTGTGTGTTATATGCCGGATAATTTCGACGCATTATTGAACGAACCATTGAAGAGGACTCTAGGTAGAGCGAATTTTACCAAATCTAATCAACACCACAGCGTTTTTGATCACCCAACTATTAATTTGTCTCTAGAGAATATTCCTAAGGCACTAGCTATGGTATTAAATAACGAAGGTATGTATACCACCAGTGAGAAGTCTGCTAGATACACTAAGATGGTGTTAGAAGAGGGCGAACAGAAACTATATGACAAGTGGCTAGAAACATTCGCTACACTCATTACAGAAGAGTATAAAGAAAAATGTCCAAATTTCTTCACTGATGAGAAAATTGGTAAATTAGCACAAGAGAATGCTAGATATTTGATATCTGCATTCACTCCTACTACTATGGTGTATAGTGTTAGTTATAGACAACTAAACTACATATATGAAATGTTAATTAATGAAATCAATTCTGAAGAGAGCGATGAATTCATGACACAATTAAAGCCCGCAATGAGAGAATTTTGCACTCAACTAGAAGAAACTTGCGGAGAATATTTAGATAGAGATATTGAGTTAGGAGTAGAGAATAAGAATAGAAAATTGTCTCTTATAGGTAGACTAATCAAACCTGAGCAGTACTTTGGAGATGTTTATTCAGTGAGCTACAAGGGTAGTCTAGCACAGCTCGCTCAAGCACATAGACATCGTACTATAAGATACAATATGACATTACTCGAAGATCCAGAGTTCTTTGTTCCGCCATTACTTGTTAGGAGTCATGCGTTGGCATCTGAGTGGATTAGGGATTGCGAATCTCAAGCATCTAAATTCCCTCAAGGATTACTAGTGAACATCAATGAATTTGGTAATTTTGATGCGTTTATTCTAAAGATGAAAGAGAGAATGTGTGCTTGTGCCCAACTCGAGATAAACGATCAGACTAATCTATTGCTCAAAATGTATATATCAGAATTGAAGAAGAAAAATCATCCAAGAGCGGAAGAGCTAGAGCAGTATTCTAAAGGATCCAGATGTACATTCCCTGATTATACCTGTGTCAAACCATGCGGATTCACTGACGGGATTAAGGGTGATAGATTAATATAGAAAGAAAACACTCAACCGAGTGTTTTTCTTTTTCTAAATAAAAATATTAATTTTCAAAAATCGTTGACAATTGAAATTTCCTATGATATCATTATAATAATGAAAAGAGGACTTCAACAGCAACAACAATATATCATGTTATCTATATAATGTTATAGACCTTTTTTTGTGAAGAATTGATTTTAGGCACTCCAACAAAAATTGGGGTGCTTTTATTTTAAGGAGAGTATATGGATTTTGAGATTAGAAGACCTGAATTCCCTAAGCGTGCAGTAGTTACTGCAGGTATGCCTTATGGAAATAAGTTATTACATCATGGTCACGTAGGTATGGCACTTAGAGCTGATATTGTGGCGAGATTTTTGAAGGATCGCATTGGCAAGGACAATGTTATCTTTGTGTCAGGTACCGACTGTTATGGCTCTACAGCGGTAGAGAGTTATCGAAAATTAATTGAGTCTGGAGATACTAGATTCCCAACTATTGAAGACTACCTAGAGCACAATCATAAGATGCAAGAAGAAATATTCAATGCTTTTGATATTGTATTCGATCATTTTGGAGCATCTGCATTAGGTAGAAGTGGAGAGATTCATCATAAGACTAGTGAAGAGTTTATCGATGGTTTGAGTCGTGCAAATATGATTACTAAGTATTCTTCATGGCAATTCTTCGATAAGAAGTGCAATTGTCTTCTAAATGGCCGTCAAGTAGTAGGTAAGTGCCCTATTGAAGGTTGTCAGAGCGAAAAGGGCTATGCCGACGAATGTGGCTTAGGTCATCAGTATCTTCCACAAGATCTAATCAATCCGATATCTGAATTAAGTGGCGAAACACCAATATTAGTAGAGAGAGATAATATTTATTTTGACCTAGATAAATGCGTAGATATTCTAAGAGAATGGACAGATTCAATCGCTAGAAAGAAAGACACTCCTTCATTTATGATTAAAGAAATTAACGAGTTTTTCAAATTGCCAGAAGTGTATTTAAAGCGTGAATACCTAGACACAGTGAAGACTCTAGATGTGCCAGAATACGAGATAGAGGATAAGAATCCAAAAGCTCCAAGTGTTACGCTAATATTCAAAGATTTGACTAGTCGTGAGAAGGCTTGTGAAATATTTGCTAATAATTCTATTCGCTATCGTACAGGTAAGACGCTCACTCCATTTAGACTCACAGGAGATATTGAGTGGGGCGTACCTTGTCCAGAGTACCTTGGAGTGAAGGATAAAACATTCTATTGTTGGCCAGAGAGTCTATGGGCACCTATAAGTTTTACTAAGACATATCTAGAGAAGTCTGGCAAAGATATTAATGATTGGAAGAAATATTGGTGTAGCAAAGATGCAGAAGTTCATCAGTTCTTAGGGGAGGATAACTTGTATTTCTATGGACCAGCACAGCAGGCTATGTTCTTGTCATTGCAAGGAGAGAATCCTACAATTGATCCAGCAGAAGGAGAATTAAGGATTACTAATATCAATCCTATCAAATCAATCTTATATATGAATAGCAAGGCTAGTAGTTCAGGTAATATTAAGCCTCCAATGGCTATGGATTTCTTAGACCATTATACTAAGGAACAATTTAGAATGCACTTCTTGGCGATGAATGTTGCTAATAATAATGTTAGCCTATCACCTAAAGCTTTCGATCCTAATGCTAAAGAAGATGAACTTGATTCTATGGTGTTGGAGGGTAATCTACTCACTAATGTATACAATAGAATCTTGCGTACGATATTCTATTCGACTCAGAAGAATTTTGATGGGGTTATTCCTGTAGGTACAGTATCTACTGATATTATGGAATTATGTAAATCTACAATATTAAAGTATGAAATACTTATGCATGATAAGAAACTTCACCAAGTGTATAACACTATCGATGTATTCATTCGTAATATGAATAAGCATTGGGCTAAATACGTGAACGAAGCAGATACTGCTGAGAAGTTAGCTCAGCTAACTATTGATACATTCCAGATGATTATTACTGCAGATATTTTACTTCATCCTATTGTGCCTACAGGTAGTGAATATGTTGCTGATATGATCGGTCTAGACAAAGATAAGGCGTTCAGTTGGGAGTATATCTTTGAAGATTTTTATAAGATCTTAGACAATAATAGAGAAGGCAAGATTACAGAAATCAAAGAGAAAGAAGACTTCTTTAGAAAACATATTTCACAACTAATCACAGACTAATTTGACAAAATAAAAATAATATGGTATAATATGGTGGAGATGATAGATATGGAAAGTATAGATATTAGAACATTACCTGATGAAGTATTTGACGATTTCTTCAATAAACATATTAGAGTATATCTTAAGAAAAAAGGTAATGCTACTGAGAATGTAGACGAGTACATTAGGTGTAAGTTGAAAGACGGTCCTACTGTATGTGGTAGATTTTCGTTAGTGTCTCGTGCGAATAAGCATAAGAATGCTAGTTTCTTACTTAGCACATTTTCTTGCTTGGTAAGTACTGATGATTCCAAATCAGACGAGTATGTGAGAAATGCAACGCTTACTCAAGCATGGCAAGATACGTTGAGCGGACAATTCGTAGATTATGCTGATTTGCTCGAAAAATATTATTCGACAGATGAAGAAATAAAATTTTAATTTATTTATTAAAAACTATTGACAAGGTGAAGAGTATTTGGTATAATAAAATCGTAAAAGTAGGAGTACCACTTCTCACCTTGGAGCAATAGAGCGACAATGGTCATAAAATTATGTTGAATATTTCTATATAATTTTTAGTGTCAAGTGGGTGCTTTTACATAAAGTAACCCATTTTTCTTTGGGTAGGAGGGAATTTGAGAGAAACACTTAAAAATGAACAAATTGTTTTACCTGAGGTTCGTCTTATCGGACCAGAGTCAGAACAGCTCGGCATCATGTCTAGTGCTAAGGCACTCGAAGTAGCCGAAGGATATGACTTAGACTTGGTGCTAATCGCTCCAGAGGCGAAGCCACCAGTATGCAAGATTATGGACTATAGTAAGTATAAGTTCGATGAGATGAAGAAGCTCAAAGAACAAAAGAAGGGTCAGAAAATTGCAGAAACAAAAGAAATGAGATTATCAATGAATATTGATGATCACGACCTTGAGATTAAGGCAAAACAAGTTTGCAAATTTTTAGCAGATGGTAGCAAAGTAAAGGTTAGCATTCGCATGAAGGGTAGAATTCAGATTCGTCCACAGATCGGTATTGACAATATGAACAAGTTTGCAGAATTGTGTGCTAGTGTTGGTCAGATCGACAAGAAGCCTGAGATTAATGGACGTAATATCTTTATGTTCTTAGCGCCTATTTCTAAGAAGTAATTTATTTCTTTTACACAAAAAATATTAAAGGAGAATTTTATTATGCCAAAAATGAAGACAAGAAAGGCTGTGGCTAAGCGTTTTAGCCTTACTGGTACAGGTAAGATTAAGATGATGCACGATGGTAAGGGCCACATTTTGACTAAGAAGTCAAGAAAGAGAAAGAGAAATCTAAGAAAGACAGGTTATGTTTCTAAGCAATTTCAGAGAAACATAAAAGAAATGATATAGGAGGAAGACTATGAGAATTAAGCGTGGTGTTAATGCTGTTAAGAAGCGTCGTGCTATCTTAAAGGCTGCTAAGGGTTACAGAGGTGCTAAGTCTAAGCTTTACCGTGTTGCTCGTGAAGCTGTGATGAAGTCTGGACAATATGCTTACATTGGTCGTAAGCTTAGAAAGCGTGATATGCGTTCTCTATGGATTACTCGTATCAATGCTGGTTGTCGTGAGAATGGTATCTCATACAGTGTATTTATCAATGGCTTGAAGAAGGCTAATGTTGACCTTAATAGAAAGGTATTGGCTGATTTAGCTGCTACTGACAAAGTTGCTTTTGCTAAATTAGTAGAGACTGCTAAGAAGGCTAAATAATAAGGAAGAACCCGTTTGTGCGGGTTTTTTTGTTGTACTGACAAAAGGTTCTTTGCTTGTTAATATTGATATGGGAGAAAGCAATGGAGAATTATTAGAATACAGAGGGGTCGTC
>JBKSNA010000048.1:0-1509 GCA_046882085.1 Clostridia bacterium | reverse complement strand
ATTTACTGAATTAGTTTCTTCAGTAAACATTGTAACGTTAGTTGTATTTACCTTAAAATTTGAGTTTTTGATAATATTCACTGACTGCTTTGTCTCTTCTTCTTGAACAAAAGCATCTTCTACTTTGTTTTTCAAATTATTAAAGTCGTCTTTACCGAAGAACGCTAATGACATTCCTAGAGTACCAATAGCAAGCAATACTACCAAAGATATAAGTAATATCTTTTTTACCTTATTTTTTCTCATATATCACCGCCTTACTTGTAGTATCTAACTTCTACGTCAGATCCATAATTAATAATATCGAATGTAGAAATATCATCATCATTAGTTGGATTGATTACAACCTTGAATAATTCAGCGTCTTCCGGAATAGTTCCGTTGTAAGTGACAGCGAATTGATTAGTTGCTGAGATAAAATTCTCTTCAGCGTCGTAAAAGTATAATTGATAAGACAATTCAGCGTCTTCTTCTACTTTTACACTTAAGCCATCAACGTCGTAAAAATCTTTTGATACGAATGATCCAGCATTTTTCTTAAATGCACCTGCTGTATCGAGTGCACCTACTTCATAATCGGTTGCAGATAGGGTAGTGTATGTCTGACTAGATCCCATGCGCACACATAGACCAATAATCATAATTGCTACTAAAATACCTACAACGATAAGGGCAATTTTGCCCGTCTTAGTTCTTTTCATATTTTATCTCCTTATTATTTTTAATTTCTTCGTCTTCTGAACTAAAATCTAAAGACACACCTATAAATTCATTTTTAACATAATCTTCGAAAGATTTTGTAGATACATCTTTCACATAGTGCTTGGACATAAAGAGTATAAATACATCATAATCCCTAAGATTACAATCTGTACGTCTATAAAATTTCATACATTCATCTTTCAATGGAAGATCTTCGATATCAGTAATTAATACCGATTTGTAAAATCTTGTATAAATTTTCCAAAATCTAAACATTTTATTTCTCCCTAAATTTATAATGTTATTTGTTCATCGCCGAAGTTATCAAAGGGCAAATCAGCATTAGAACAAATTTTGTCAAAAGCAGATTGAAAGTCAAATTTCTTCTTGTCTGCTTTTTTCAAATCTATTAGTTCATTTTTGAACATCCTACCAACTCCGGAAGGTTGTCCGGTAGAGTCAAGACCTTCATCATAAACAATAACTTCTTTTTCTGAAACAACTACGTAACAAGATATACGTCTATAAAGTTGTTGCAGAGATTCAAGACTGCTTGTCCTCAAATGCTTGTACCAATATCGAATTGGAACGGATGAGGTTATAACAATCATTTCACCCAGGAAGATTTTATTATGAAAACGACTACTAATCGAAGATTGAGTATTGTTGTCAGTAATCTTCAAAAAATCTTCAAACTTAAAAGTTTCATCTCTTAAGTCGTCCAGGATTATTGCTTTTTGACCTAAGTAATCTTGTAATGGATCATTACTAGATGAACTAATACAATAATCATATTCTAAACTTTTA
>JBKSNA010000047.1:0-8232 GCA_046882085.1 Clostridia bacterium | reverse complement strand
TATGTGCCTAGTATCTGAATGGAATTTACTTATACCAGGTATCGTCTTGACATCTATTGGCGGTGTTATTCTTATCACTATTGGTATTATTGCATTCATTAAGAACAAAAAAGCAAGTAGCAATATCAATTGGAAGTTGGTAGGGAAAATCTCTTATGCTGTAGTATCTGCTTTAGTTCTAGGTCTAGGAATGTGCATGATCATGGTATGGGATCTGATGATCGCTGGTATAATAGTAGGAATAGTAGGAATTTTGATGTTATTATTCATAATCCCTATGTTCTTTGGATTAAAAAACTAAAAAAGAAGACCATTTAGTCTTCTTTTTAGTTTTGCTTTTATTTATTATAATAAAAATATATCCTTGTAATCATATTTACTAAAGCCATTAATACAAACATTAAATATCCAAAAGTATTTAACTCTACACCTTTATTATTTACTAAAAAGAAATAAGGTATTAAAATCGCAATAGTTGTTAATATGACTATTATTATGCTTGGGATATCACTAATTCTTTGATTCTTCTTATCATTATCTTTATTGTATGTATCTATAGTAAAAAGTTTAATGATATTCAAAAACATCAATATACAAACTATATAATAACTAACAAATGTAATTATGGCCCAAAATGTAATATCTTGTAAATTATTACGAAATATGCATACAATACTGTCAATTGCTGACATCTTGCCCTGTATAGTTGTACCAAAAAATTTTGATTTTTCTGTTTCAAACAATATTAAAAACGGAACTATAAAAACCAATAAATTTGATATTAATAATATTTTCTTTTTCATATGATCTCCTAAATAAATTATACTCTTACTTTTGTAAGAAGTCAAGTATTTTTCTTACAGATGTGAGAATATATTTATATATGATGTATGAGAATAAGTTTAAGGATAATCTAAAAGAACTACGCATAGAGGCAAAATTAGGCCAAGTCGAATTAGCAAAAGCTATAGGTGTTAGTAAAGGTGTGATTAGCCTATGGGAAAATGGATTAAGAGAACCAAATATGTATTCACTAATTTTATTAGCTAAATTCTTCAATATAACCATAGATGAATTAGTAGGAATCAACTAAAAAAGAAGACTAAATTTAGTCTTCTTTTTTACATTTATTGAATTATTTATCTCTTCTCAATGAGTTTCATATCGACTCTGCCACGTTCGTCAATCTTTATTGTCTTCACTAGCACTTTGTCGCCAACCTTGACTACATCTTCTACTTTCTCTACTCTATCTTTACTAAGTTTAGAGATGTGTACCATTCCTTCTTTACCAGGAGCCACTTCTACGAAAGCACCGAATTGAGTAGTACGAGATACCACTCCTTCGTATTCGCAGTTTAGTTCAAAGTCTGTAGCAATATTTAGGATCATAGTCTTAGCCTTATTGATCATTTCTTGATCAACGCCTGCTACGAATACATCTCCTTCGTCCTTGATATCAATCTTGACACCTGTAGCATCGATAATTTGGTTAATCACCTTACCACCGCTACCGATAACTTCACGAATCTTGTCTGGATCGATCTTGAATGATACGATCTTAGGAGCATACTTAGATAATTCTTTTCTTGGCTCTTTAATAGTCTTCATCATAAGTTTCAAGATCTCTAATCTACCAAGTCTAGCTTGCTCTAGAGCAGTAGTAAGGATATTTCTATCGATACCATGGATCTTGATATCCATTT
The DNA here is from genome assembly GCA_046882085.1 of Clostridia bacterium. GTDB lineage: Bacteria > Bacillota > Clostridia > Christensenellales > UBA1242 > Onthoplasma. The sequence goes on along the minus strand of JBKSNA010000047.1, from coordinate 6,527 downwards.
GAATAGCAGTAATACCATTAGTAGTACCTGTTACCTTGAAGTCCATATCTCCTAAGAAATCTTCTAGACCTTGAATATCAGTAAGTACTGTAACTCTATCGCTCTCTTTGTCCTTCATTAGACCCATAGCAATACCTGCTACTGGAGCCTTAATAGGAACACCTGCGTCCATAAGCGCTAATGTACTACCACAAGTAGATGCCATAGATGTAGAACCATTAGATGATAATACATCGCTTACAGTACGAATCGCGTATGGGAACTCTTCTTCACTAGGAAGAACGGCTAGCAATGCACGCTCTGCCAATGCACCATGTCCGATCTCACGACGACCTGGACTTCTTAATGGCTTCGCCTCACCAGTAGTATATCCTGGCATATTGTATTGGTGCATATATCTCTTGTACTCTTCAGTATCTAAGCCTTCTAGCTCTTGAGCTTCACTGATCATACCTAATGTACAAGTAGTCAATACTTGAGTCTGTCCACGGGTAAAAACTCCTGAACCATGTACTCTAGGAAGTAAGCCTACTTCGTTCCAAATAGGACGAATCTCATTTGGCTTTCTACCATCTGGACGGATTCCCTTATATAGAATCTTGTGTCTAACTGTTTCTTTCTTAATATTGTATAATACTTGTCCGACAGCCTTCATATCGTCTGGGAAAATCTCAGCAAAGTGCTCAGATACTTCAGCATCTAATTGATCTTCTAGATCTTGACGAATATCTCTGTCGTAACACTCAAATAATTCTTCTACCTTAGTAGTAGCATATTCTCTAACTGCCTTCTCTACTTCTTCTGGAATAACGTCAAAGGCAATCTTATCAGTTTTCTTAATTCCAAGATCTTCGATCATCTTCTCTTGGAATGCTACTTGCTTCTTGATCTCAACGTGTGCGAACATAATAGCATCTAGCATTAATTCTTCGCTAACTTCTTTAGCACCTGCTTCTACCATTAGGATAGCTTCCTTAGTACCGCTAACTGTTAAGTCGATAGTGCTATTATTTAGTTGTTCTACTGTAGGGTTAACTACAAATTGACCATCTACACAGCCGATCTTCACAGATCCTGTAGGACCTTCAAACGGAATATCGCTAGTAGATAATGCAATAGAGCTACCTAGCATTGCTAATGGCTCTGGTGCAATGTCTGTATCTACTGATAGCGGAGTCGCTATAATAGTTACATCGTTATAGAATCCCTTAGGGAATAATGGTCTAAGTGGACGATCGATTAGTCTACTCTTTAGAATAGCAGAATCGCCTGGACGACCTTCGCGCTTCTTCCAGCCTCCTGGAATCTTGCCTACGCTATACATTTTCTCTTCATAATCCACACTAAGTGGGAAGAAATCCATGCCTGGACGAGGTGCTTTTGACATTGTAGCATTTACCATCACTACAGTATCTCCACATCTCACGATACAGTGTCCATTGGCCTGACCACAGTATCTACCTAACTGAATACTCACTTCTCTTCCGCCAATTTCAGTCTTGTAAGTTGTGTCTTTCATACTTCTCCTTTAATTTAACCGAGATGATTATATCACACATTTTAAAAAAAATAAATAGTTTTCATATTATTTCGCCAAAATATTTCTCTACTATTAGGAGAATAGTAAAAAAGACTCCGTAAGAGTCTTCTTAATCTAAGTGTAGATTGCCACGCTACGCTCGCAATGACATATCATCTTGAGAATATCCGAAACAGCTACTCTTGATTATATAAATATTTATTTAATTCTTCCAATTTCTCTTGGCTTAACTCTTCTACACCATCTAAGCGGTATGGTAAATTGAGAGTCTTATACTTATGCACACCGATAGTTTTGTATGGTAATAATTCTACTTTCTCTACATTGTCTATTGTTTTGGCAAATTCTTTTAATCTCTCAATATGTTCTATATCATCATTGATAGTAGGGACTATCACTTGTCTAAGCCAGACAGGTTTATTATATTCTTTGATTTTCTCTACGAAAGTATTGAAGAACTTAATATCTTGTCCTGTGAGATCCTTATATTCATTAGGGTCGATCGCTTTTACATCAAGTATCACCAGATCGACTAGATCTAATATCTCATCATACTCTCCAAATCCGACACCTGCGGTATCTAAGCAAGTATGAATTTTTTTCTCTCGACAGATCTTCAACATTTCAATCAAAAACTCAGGCTGAAGCAAAGGCTCTCCACCGGAGAACGTTACCCCACCATCTTCGCCAAAATAGTTTCTATATTTCTCTATTCTTTCTATTAATTCATCACTAGAGATAATTTGAGACTCTCCTTCCATGCTCCATGTCTCAGGATTATGGCAATACTTGCATCTAAGCTTACAACCTTGGAAAAAAACGACGAACCTAATCCCTGGTCCGTCCAGTGTTCCCAACGTTTCAATACTATTAATTCTACCTTTAATTGTATTATTTTTGATAGTCATAGAGTCCTATTTGATTTTTTGAAAATTGTAATTTTTTAGCATGTAAACTTCTCAACTTATCTACACCTAATTCATATTCTAGATGCAATCCTAAATCTTGCATGTGATTGGTGAGGATATCAAACATTTCTTCATCTGTATAGTCTTCTTCAAACTTTACATACACATAATCTAGCAAACCAATATGTTTGATATCTTGGAGTTGATGGTCAATATTGCCTTTTTGATATACCCAATCAGTCTTCTTCGTATCAAAAATTACTTTGTATCCAGCATTTTTTAATTTCCTTAGCCATTCTTTTTTTGTATCTTTATCTAACTTTATTTTATCAGGCAAAGACTGATCTAATAGTTTCAAATTTTCTAGACTTTTTAGATTTCTGCATCGAATTAGACTAGTTTTGATTTGAGTTTCGTCCATTTCGTCGAAGTTATCATTCTTGCCAAAATAAATATCTCTCGTAACAGTCTTGAATAAATTGGTAAAACCATTTTTTAAGAGTATTTTCTCGGCAGTATTCTTATTTTCTACGATCTTGAATCCAATTTCTATCTGCGACATAAATCTCCTTAGTCTAAATTTCTTTATCTATATTTTTCCAATTTTATATTACCATGCTCGAATATTAATTCGCCATTCTTGAAGTCATAGCCCATCTTTCTATAGAAAGGAAGCGCTACCATACTTGCTGGTATTTCTATTCTCTTTGCTCTCAAGAAAAATTCATCACTTTCTAAAGTATTAATTATCTTCCTACCAATACCCTGTCCTTGATAATCGGGATCTACGAATATTGTAAATAAACTACTCTCCTTTTCACTATCCCAATATGGACCTATAGCTCCACAACCAATGACTTTATTATCTTCTTTCACTACATAGAAATGAGTGAAACTAATTCTTTTCTTCAAGCCTTCTACGTTTAGAGAACTAACGACTTCATCTATTGATTTTTGTGGATAATGACTCGCCAGACTAATTCTAGCAGTCTTCGCTATTAGATCCCTTACTTCTTCTATTTCATTCTCTTGAATCAACTTTATTTCCATAAATCCTCCATAATTTTAATAAGGATAAGGTAATAATTCCTTAGATTTCACTTTTGTGAGTTTCTTACCATCTGGTACTATCACATTCATATCATCTAATTTCAGTTGATTGAATATATATCTGCACAATCCACATGGAGATACCACATTAGCATTGCCTTCTTTGTCTACTCTCACAGCAACAATGGTATCAAACTCACGTTCTCCGTGAGCCAACGCTTGACCTATCGCCACTTGCTCTGCACATACCGCATGTGAATTTTTAATATTCATACCAACGTAAATCTTTCCACTTTTAGTCCTTAATGCAGAACCTACGTGCCAATCAATACGCTCGTATAGGTCGGTATTCTTTAGTGCGATCTCGCTAGCGATTGATATTAGTTCTTTATCTTTTATACCTAATCTCATCTCGCCACCTAAATCTTATCATGGAATGTACGAGCGATTACTTCTTCTTGATGAGCACGAGATAGTTTGTTGAAGTTCACAGCATATCCAGATACACGAATAGTAAGAGTTGGATATTTGCCTGGATTATTCATAGCATCGATGAGTTTCTCTCGATTAAGTACATTTACATTGATATGCTGAGCGCCTTGCTTGAAATATCCATCAAGAATAGATACTAGATTCTTCACTCTATCCGCTTCTTCTCGACCTAATGCGTTAGGTACGATTGAGAAAGTATTACTAACTCCATCTTGACATACATCACAATAAGGTATCTTAGCTACACTATTTAGACTCGCCAAGGCACCGCTATTGTCTCTTCCGTGCATTGGATTAGCACCTGGAGCGAATGGTGTACCTGCCTTTCTACCATCTGGAGTAGATCCTGTCTTCTTGCCATACATTACATTAGATGTGATAGTTAGTGCTGACAATGTATGTTTTGCTTCGCGATAGAGTTTGTTCTTCTTCAAGCAGTTGATGAAGTGAGTTACGATCTCTACTGCGATATTATCTACATCATCTATGTCGTTACCATATTTAGGGAACTCGCCATTGATATCAAAGTCAATCGCAATACCCTGCTCATTTCTAATAGGTGTTACTTTCGCGAATTTGATAGCAGACAATGAATCTGCCGCAACTGACAATCCTGCCATACCAAACGCCATCAATCTCTCTACTACTGTATCATGTAGAGCCATTTGACCTGCTTCGTATGCGTACTTGTCATGCATATAGTGGATAATGTTGAGTGCATCTACATAAGTTTTAGCAATCTTCTCTAATATATCAAAGTATGCCTTCTTCACTTTATCATACTTGAGTGTCTTGTCGGTGATAGGTTGTACACCTTCAACTACTAACTTACCACTCTTCTCATCAATACCGCCATTGATAGCATACAATAGCGACTTAACCAAATTACAACGAGCACCGAAGAATTGCATTTGTTTGCCAACCTTCATTGCTGACACACAGCAAGCAATAGCATAGTCACTACCATACAATGGACGCATCTCATCATCGCTCTCGTATTGGATACTATCTGTTAAGATTGAGATCTTAGCGCAATAATTCTTGAAATTCTTAGGTAGTTTTGTAGACCATAATACTGTCAAGTTTGGCTCTGGACTAGAGTCGAGATTGATGAGGCAATGTAAGAATCTAAATGAATTCTTAGTAACAAGACTCTTCTTGTCATTTAGCATACCACCGATTGCTTCTGTTACCCATGTAGGATCTCCCGCGAATACTTCATCATATTCTGGAGTACGGAGATGACGCACTAGTCGTAATTTAATAGTGAATTGATCTACCAATTCTTGTGCTTCTAGTTCAGTAAGCACTCCTTCTTTCATATCTCTCTCGATATAAATATCCAAGAATGTAGATACTCGACCTAGACTCATCGCAGCACCATTATTCTCTTTCACTCCAGCGAGATATGCAAAATATGTCCACTGGAATGCTTCTCTAGCATTCATCGCAGGCTTAGAGATATCGAAGCCGTAGTCAGATGCCATTTTCTTAATCTTGTCTAGGGCACGGATCTGTTCGTTCACTTCTTCACGAAGACGAATTTTTTCTTCTGTATCGATGTCTAGTAAGAATGGAGATACTAGATCTTTCTTCTTCTCTTCAATGAGTGCGTCTATACCATATAGTGCCACTCTACGATAATCGCCAATAATTCTACCACGACCATATGCATCAGGTAGTCCCGTGATTAGACCCGCACTTCTTGCTCTACGAATATCTGGAGTATATGCGTCGAATACGCCGTCGTTGTGAGTTTTTCTCACTCCGTCAACGAATAATTGCTCGATAGATTTGTCCATTGACTTGTTGTATGCTGACAATGCCGTCTTCGCCATACGAAGTCCACCATATACATTGACTATTCTCTTTAAAGGTTTATCTGTCTGAAGACCTACGATCACCTCATTAGATTTATCTATATATCCAGGTGCGAAAGAAGTAATACCAGACATTTTTCTTAGTTCTACGTCTAGTAATCTTACCTTCATTTCTTTCTTTAGTAAGGCAGTACACTTAGCCCAAACTTTATCAGTACGCTTAGTAGTACCTACTAAGAACGAATCATCTCCTGTGTATTCTTTATAATTTTCTTCTATGAACTTAGCGACATTAATAGAATCCTTCCAAAGAGAACCCTTAAACTTTCGCCACTCTTCTTTATATTCAATCATTATTTATCCCCCTTGTGTATTGGATAGTATAACATATCTTTTGCTAAAATGTATCAAATTAACAACACTTTTCAAACTAAATTTTAAAATTATGGATTTCTTAGATTAAATTTTTCATATAAAAATATATGAACAATATTCTCAATGGACTATTTGAACCTTGCAGGTCAAAAAAAGGATATATGATTTTACTTATTTTTGCTAGTATTGTTGCTATAGTTTTAGCAGTATTCGCTAGTATCAATTTTAGTAGCGGATTCTTAACAATCGATCTATCTAATATCTCTTATATCAAATTCTTAAAAGGCGATAGCGGAATGGCTTCAATGATATTTAGTAGCCTATTTAGTCTAATGATATTCT
>JBKSNA010000046.1:0-14400 GCA_046882085.1 Clostridia bacterium | reverse complement strand
TCTTTTAAGTTTTTTATTTCTGCTTTCATACCTTTCTCCTTTTTTGTGGGTTTTGATAATAACATGTTAATATATGTTTGTCAAGAGTAAAATGTAGAAAAATCCAAAGAAATTCGTGATAATATTTGATATTTTACATTTTATTCATTAAAATGAGTTAGGGAGGTTTGTATGAAAACTGAAATTGAATGTAGATTGCTAGAATGTGATGTGGAAAATTTTATTAAGAAGTTAGAAGTAAATAATGCTAGATTCGTCGGCGATTGGATTCAGATGAGGTACTGCTATGATTTTGATCCGGTGAAAGAAAATAGTTGGATCAGACTTAGGACGAATGGAGAAGAGACAACACTTACTATTAAAGAAATTGAAGATAAATCTATCGAAGGTACAAAAGAATTAGAAATAGAGGTATCTGATTTTGCTTTGACTGATGAGATGCTTAATAAACTTGGATATAATGCTCGAAGTAAGCAAGAAAATAGAAGAATTAGATATATGCTAGATGGGGTAGAGATTGATATAGATTTTTGGCCAAAGATTCCTGCATATGTTGAGTTTGAAGCTCAGTCGGTTGAAGATATCAAGAATTTGTGTTCAAAACTAGATATTGATTTTGATTCGTTTGTTACGCTTGATGTGAGTTCGATATATAAATATTATGGCTATGATATAAAATATATGCCGATATTGACTCTTGAAGAAGATAGAGTTGATTCAAGACTAAACAATAATTAGACTAAAAAAAGACCTGATTTACAGGTCTTTTTTCCTAGTTAATCTAGTATGTAATATCATTAATTTTGGTACATTATAGCGAAGAATCATAGTAGGCAAAATATTTAGTGTTAGATTGACTACCGCTACCGGCACACCGATCAATAATGCATACTTTAGAGGGAATAAGAATATACCAATAAAACCTACGAAATATCCTATTCTATGTGTAACGATACCTTTATTGGATTCTACAATGAATCTCTCAATATACTCAGGACTTTTCGGATCATTTAATTTGTTTTTTCTGAATCCACCGAGTCCACCTAGTTCCCATACTTTGTCTTTCCATTTTCTGATCTTTAGAGCTTCGTAAAATTTTCTAGATCTGTCTGATACCTGAAAACATTTCTTGTCCATAGCGAACCATTTATTAGGAAGTTTATTGACAATAAAGGCGAATAGTCCATCAATTAAGAATTGAAATAGTGTAGTAGCGATTACCGCCACGATAGAGAAATATGGAGATAGTCCCCATATAGAAGTGCCTAACAATATATTAATAAACGATATAATGATTATCGCTGGTATGATGATACTAAAATATAAGATCATATTGTTCCCTTTAAGTAGTGTTTACTTTTGAATTATATCATAAAATAATAAAATAGGTATAATATTTTCATACAAAAAATCTACAAAAACTAAAATTTTAATAAAAAATTATTTATTTACTTACATTATTTGACAAAAATTTGGAAAAAATATAATATACTTGTATGTTATTCGACAAAGCACATTCAATTTTTATGATAGTATCAAGTTTAGTAATCATTGGATTGCTAATTGTTTGCGGTCTTTTTATTAAGAATCAAAAGTATAAAGATTTAGTTTTGAAAATATCCGCTTTACTTACTGTGATTATCCACTTTAGTAGATTGTATGTGGATTATTTCACTTTAGGGTCGGCTGAAGTTGGTTCTAATATGTTATTACCGGTGTATCCATGCAATATTGCTATGTGGTTATTACTGATAGTAGCATTTTATAAAAACAAGCAGTCTAAAGTATTCAAGGTACTAGCCGAGATTACCTTTTATCTAGGTATCATTGGTGGCATCGCTGGTATAGTTCTAAATGAAATATATGCATCGACTCCTAACCTAGCAGATTGGAGTGTATTGAATGGATTACTGAGTCATTGTACTATGCTGTTCGGCAGTATATATCTCTTGGTGGGTAAATATATTCGTATTAGAGTAGACAATATGATTAGTATCGTAATAGGATTGGTATTACTATTTGTAGATGGTTGGTTGATAATAGGAATATTTAGATTATTTTCACAAGATCCACCAAATAGTATGTATCTACTCAGTCCACCTGTGGACGCATTGCCATGGTTCAATACGTATTTGATAGGACTGCTGGCGATTGTCGTATTCTTCACAATAACGAGTATTTATGAATGGATCGCTGTACCAAAAGAAGAGAGATGGTACAAAAAGATTAGAATAGGGAGGAAATAATGAGAGAGTTTTTTATTAATATGTTTCAATTTGGTGGCGGACCAGAGATTACATTATTCTCTATCTGGCACATTATGTATATAGTATTGATCGTAGGTCTTACTATAGGTTTGGCTTTCTTGATTAAGAATAAGCCGGAAGACATTAAGAGATTAGTGTTAAATATTATCGCAGTATCTGCTATAACATTATATATTGCAGATTTCTTTATAATGCCGATCTCTAGATTCAATGGAGATGCTACTCGTCAATTAGTAGATATCGATAAGTTACCATTCCATATCTGTACATTCATTGGTATCATGATACCATTCGCTCAATTCAATACCAAATTGAGCAAGTCTGACACATTCAAAGAAGTAGTAGCATGTTTAGCAATTGTATCATCATTAATGTACATTACTTATCCAGGATCTGCATTAGGAGAGATAGGTACATTTAGTTATAAGGTAGTACAGACATTCGTATTCCATGGATTAGTATTTAGTTGGGGATTCTTGAGTTTGAGTACAGGATATGCCAAACTTAGCTTCAAGAATATTTGGAAGCAAGCTATCGGTATTCTAATCGTTATGTTATGGGCTACATTTGGTAATTTCTTATACGCGGATTATAATTGGTTCTTCTTGAAGAGCAGTATCTTCCCATTCATTCCAGATTCGTTGATGCCTCTAGCGGTATACGGATCGGTATTCGCTATGTGTGCTATTATATATAGCATATATCTAGTAAGCATGAAGATCGCACATAGAAAGAAATAATAAAACAATTTTCTTACGAAATTAGGTTTTGTTGTTAGACACAATAAAAATATGACCTACACTTAGGTCATATTTTTTAATTCAATATCCACAATGCTGTATTCAATGTGGTGGCGATACTTAGCCAAATAGGATATATAGAAATTATTAATCCATAAATTTTTTCAAATTTAAATATCTCACCTAGTAACAAATAACCAAATATTAGGTTAAGAATGATTACTATATTGCCAATGAATGTGAGATTAAGCGTGAAGAAAACCAGACACCATAATACATTTAATATTCCATTAATGAACATAAGTATCACTACATTAGTAGGAATATTTGACTTCTTTAGCCAGAGATAGTTGATGATAGCAAAACTAATATATATGATAGTCCATACTATAGGAATGACAATATTAGGTATCCATTGACTTGGCTTTGCTAGACTATCGAACCAGTCCATGCCAAGATTTACAAATACGCTACCAAGTATTGCAACCAATAAAATAAATACAGTAGAAATTATGACTTTTGTGATTTGATTTTTAGTTAATTTCATACTGTATTTTATTATTATTTTTTTTAATTATTCATGAAATATATTATTTCTCACAAACTCTAGCCATATATTTTCGGTTATCTCTAGAGGATTGTCATTATTGAATATGAAGTCGTATGGATAGTCAGACACTCCGTCATCGCTAGCATTGCCATATACTTTGTCTTGAAGCTCTAATCTAGGAGTGATGAGTAATGTGTATGTTTTAGTTTTACTATTATTGACGAACTTAGAGATCTCGATAGGCTCTCTAATATGTACGAACATTATCTCTTCTTCACCTGATATGAATTTATCCTGCTCAGTTAATAGATAATTGAGAGAAAATTCATTAAATTCAGTAAGGATTCGCTTCATGTCAGATAAGAATTTTCTAGATTTTTCGGTCTTGACTCCGTTCCAACCACAAAATTTAGCCACTTCTACTACAGGAGTAATAGATGATATATTTTTTACACGATAGTGATTGGACAACATAGATACTAGAGTATCCTTGCCACAGCCACCTACACCATTGATAACGATAGTAATCTTATTCATACTTTTATTGTATAACTAATCAGCGCATTAGTCAACTTTTTAAGTAATTAATTTATCTAGCGTTAGTTGATTGTGGACTGACTGCTGTAGGGTATAGCGGTAGGTCAAATATTCCAGGGCATACGTCATCGCCTGTGAATGGTGTACATGGCGGGATAGGACAGTATCCATAGCTTGGTACTAATACATCTACCACAGCGACTACTTTGAGAATAGTAGTAATGCATACACTAACATTGAAGCCACCTGTTTCTGCATTATAAGTAGCACTAGCAATGACTGCACTGCCGAATGCTATTACATCGATAGGTGTTAGACTTGGCTGTGGTACATATAGAACGACATCTTGTGGTATAGAGATCGTACCCGTAGCAGTACCTGGAGTACCATTAGCATCAGTGTAAGTTACTGTTACAGGGATATTGATAGTGGCTTGCACTCTGGCGAAGTTTGGCCTATCTTCAAATCTAGTAATAGTTAGTCCGCTCACTGTGGCAGATGATCCTACTGAACTACCGCTGACGAAGTTGAGTGGAGTGGCGGGATTGGCTGGACTAAAATCTGTTAGAGCAAGAGCATAATTATCGAGTTGGGTCTGATTCATGCAGGCATCAAAAACTTTAGTCGCCTGAATACAAATACGCTCACAGAGTCCGTTCATTGCATTATTAGTCTGACCAGGGAATATACCAGGTCTAGCATCTGTATAAAAAGACATTTTTTACCTCCTAAATGTTACTAATATATAATATTCTCTTGTGCTAAATTTTGTGTTAGTACAGCATTATTAAAAATACTTGAAAATATTGAAAAAGTTTGTTATAATACAATATATGAACATATATTCAATATCCGATCTACATTTAGACATCAATAATACTAAGCCAATGAATATATTTGGACCTGTGTGGGAGAATCATTTAGACAAGATTGTGGCTAGCTGGAATGAACTAGTTGGCGATGAAGACATAGTAATCTTAGCAGGGGATTATTCATGGGCGATGAAGTTAGAAGAAGTCGTGCCTGACTTCGATTTTTTGGCTAAACTGAAAGGTATTAAGATAATTATAAGGGGTAATCATGACTATTGGTGGAGCAGTCTAAGTAAAGTGAGAGAAAAACTCCCCCCTAATGTATATGCATTGCAGAACGATGCTATCAAGATCGGAGAATACATATTCTGTGGCAATCGTGGTTGGCTAATACCAGAAGGCAAGCAAGACACAGAAGAAAATCGAAAGATATACGCTAGAGAAGTGATTAGGGCGGATCTATCACTCAAGAGTGCGAAGAAATTACAAACAAACGATGAGAAGATCGTATTTATCACGCATTACCCGCCATTCAATAACAAGATCGAACCAAGTGAATATACTCGCATTATTGAAGAAAATGGTGTAGATAGTGTGGTATTTGGTCATCTTCATGGATATGTGAATCCTAAGATGGTTTATAATGAAATCAATGGTGTGAAATATTTTCTTACTAGTTGTGATGCAGTGAAAAATAAATTAATAAAGATAAAATAGGATATTTATGGAATTTAAACATATTTCAGTATTAAAAGAAGAGAGTATAGTAGGATTGAATATCGATCCTAATGGTATATATGTAGACTGTACTACAGGCGGTGGCGGACACTCGCTTGAGATCGCCAATAGATTAGATAAAGGCAGGCTAATTTGCTTTGATAAGGATACAGATGCGCTGACTTTTGCTAAAACTAGACTAAGTGATTATCTAGACAAGATCACATTCGTGAATACTAATTTCGCCGATATAGACACAGTATTGGACGATTTGGGTATCGATGCAGTAGATGGCATACTTGCCGATCTTGGTGTGAGTAGTTATCAGATAGACACTGCAGAACGTGGATTTAGTTTCATGAGAGATGCTAGGCTTGATATGCGTATGAATAAGACACAATCTCTTGACGCATACAAAGTAATCAACACTTATAGCGAAGACGAGTTGAGTAGGATATTATATACTTATGGTGAAGAGCGAAATGCTAGACAAATAGCAAGAAAAATTGTGAAAATTAGAGCGACTAAGCCTATTGAAACAACATTTGAACTTCGAGATATTGTAGTATCTAGTTATCCACCAAAGTTTCAAAACAAACCAAGTCTATGCAATAAAGCATTCCAAGCGATAAGAATAGAAGTGAATAATGAGTTGAATGATTTGAGCATTTCTATCGAAAAAATGTTGCGAAAACTCAAAAAAAATGGTAGACTATGCATAATAACATTCCACCCGCTAGAAGACAGGATTGTTAAAGTAGCATTCAAGACTCATGCGACAGAGTGTCTATGTCCACCTAGAATACCTAAGTGTATATGTGGACATCATGCAGATATTAGACTGATTACCAAGCATCCGATCGTACCGGAAGATAATGAATTATTATCTAATTCTAGATCAGGTAGTGCGAAGTTAAGAATAGCGGAGAAAATGTAAAGGGGCAAATTATGGGCGAAGAGTTAGAGAAACAAAATGAAGTCAATAGCTCAATAGAAACTAGTACTAGCGAAAAGGTGGAAGAAACTACCAAGCTAGATAGTTTGTTGCGCCTAGAAGAGATGCGTAGGACTGAGAAAGAAGTGCGTACAGCACCAGCCATTCAAGGTGTGTCGGAGGTAGAGAGTGAAGTAGACTTTGATACCAAAGAGTTCGCCAAGAAGTCTGATCAGAGAAAAGCATTCCTGAAGAAGCGACTCAAAGTCGTAACAGGAGTATACCTTAGCGTAGTAGCAATGCTACTAGTATTCGTAGTGGTCAATTTGTTTACCTTGAACACAATGAGCGGACTCATCGAAGATAATACTAAGGTCATTACCGAACAACAACAGTTACTAGATGGCAAGACCATAGTGGATTCTACACTTGATGGGGCACAGATAGAGGTCAATCTAAATCCACCTAGGGACTATGATGATGAGAAAGTAGAGCTTACATTCCTAGATAAGATTACTATATTGTTTAGGAATCTATTCGGTTAATTTAGCAAATATTATTGACAAATGGCTAGCGGTATGCTAGTATAAAGGTGTTAGGAAATATATGACAAAGATGATTAATAATAATAACAATAATAATCAATACCACATTTAATATGTGTGCCTTTTGTCATGCGAAGATTCCACAGGTACACATTACTTGTGGTTTTTTTCTTAAAAGGGTAAAAATAATTTTGAAAAACTACGATTTTGTAGTAAAATCTAATACAGGAGTAAATATGGATATCAAAGATATTAAACATTTAGCAGAATTGTCAAAACTAGAATACACAGATGAAGAATTGGTAGAATTTATACCAGAGTTCGAGAGTGCGGTGGAGCTAGCTAATATCATCAAGAATGCGGATATTAGTGGTGAGATCAAATATAATGTAATGGACTTTAGCGAACTAAGAGATGATGTGGCTAAGGAGAGCACACCAGTGGACGAACTACTTGCTAATTCTCCGATCGTTCGTAGAGATAGTATGGTAGTACCTAGGATAATGGAGTAGAATATGAGTATTATAGAATTATCAGCATTTGAGATTAGAGAGAAGATTAGATCTAAAGAATTAACTACTGTGGAAGTAGTGAAGGCATTCTTAGATAGAATCAATGAAAAAAGAGATTACAATGCAGTTTTAGAGACTTTTGATGATGCTATTGAGTTGGCGCGCGAGATGGATATTAAGATCGCTAATGGGTTAAGTGGAAAACTAGCAGGTGTACCTGTTATCATCAAGGACAATATCTTGTATAAAGGAAAGAAATGTAGTTGTAGTTCTAAGATATTAGAGAATTATGTGGCACCATATAATTCTACTGTAGTAGAGAAGATGCTCAATGAAGGTGCGATCATTATCGGTAGAGCGAATATGGACGAATTCGCTATGGGTAGTTCGACTGAAAACTCAGCATTCGGTGTCTCTCACAATCCTATCGCATTCGATAGAGTAGCGGGTGGATCATCTGGCGGTAGTGCTACTGCAGTAGCGCTCAATATGTGTCCTATTGCGTTGGGTACTGAGACCGGTGGTAGTGTTCGTCAGCCAGCGAGTTATTGTGGACTATATGGATTGAAGCCAAGTTATGGTAGAATCTCTCGATACGGAGTAGTAGCATATGCTAGTTCATTAGATCAGGTGGGCATATTTACTAGAGATGTGAGAGATAATGCACTTATGCTAGAAGTATTGGCAGGAGTAGACGTGCATGATGAGACTAGTGGTAAAGCTGTAGTGGATAATTATAGCGAAGAGTTGGATTTAGATCTAACTAATATCAAGATAGGTGTACCAAAAGAGATCTTATCTATGGTAGAGGGCTTAGATAGTGAGAAAAATTATAAGGAATTTATAGATTGGCTAAAGAGTCAGGGTGCTAATGTAGTAGAAGTATCGGTTAAAAATCTTGATCTTAGTCTTGCTACTTACTATATCTTAGCTTGGGCAGAAGCGACTAGTAATCTATCTAGATTCGATGGTGTGAAATATACTTATCGTAATAAAGACGCTAAGAATCTACAAGACATTTATAAGAAAAGCAGAAGCGAAGGTTTCGGTAAAGAAGTAAAACGTCGTATAATGCTAGGTAACTATGTATTGTCATCTGGATATTACGATGCTTATTATAAGAAAGCTAAGGCTGTGCAAGGATTATTGGTAGACGGATTTGCTGACGCGTTCAAAGATTGCGATATTATTATAATGCCTACTACTGTGGGTGTGGCATACAAGATCGGTAGCAAGCCAAATGATCCGGTAGAAACATACAAGGAAGATATCTTCACTGTTACCGCTAACATCATTGGTAGTCCATCAATGAATATCCCTTATGGTAAGGGTGAAGATGATATGCCATTAGGTATTCAGTTAATGGCGAAGAAGTTCGATGAGAAGACGATATATAAATTAGCTAAGTTCATCGAAGATAGAAAGGAAAAGTAGAATGAAATACGATGTAATTATAGGACTAGAAGTCCATGCAGAACTAAGGACTGAAAGTAAGTGTTTTTGTTCTTGCCGTAACACATTTGGCGGAACTCCGAATAGTAATTGTTGTCCTGTGTGTGTAGGACTACCTGGAGCGTTGCCTGTACTTAATAAGAAAGCTGTAGAGCAGACTATTAGAGCAGGTTTGGCACTAAATTTCGATATCAATAGAACAGCAGTGTTTGAGAGAAAGAATTATTTTTATCCAGACTTATCTAAGGCGTATCAGATTAGTCAATTAGAGAAGCCAATATGTATTAATGGTCATCTAAGAGTAGGAGAAAAAGATATTCCAATCAATCGTATACACCTTGAAGAAGATGCAGGTAAACTTGTTCACCAAGATAATATCACAATGATTGACTACAACCGTGGTGGTGTGCCTTTGATCGAGTTGGTTACCGATGCGTTGGTAGAGCCACATATGGAGACTGCAGATGAAGCAATAGAGTTCTTGACTAAGCTTAGACAGATCTATATCTATGCAGGAGTAGCAGACTGTGAGATTGAGAAAGGACAGATGCGTGCTGACGTAAATATCTCTCTTCGTCCACATGGTAGCAATGAGTTTGGTACTAAGGTCGAGATGAAGAATATCATGGGATTCAAGTCTGTACACAGAGCGATTAATTACGAGATCGCTCGTCAGCAAGAGATCTTAGATAATGGTGGTGTAATAGAGCAAGAGACTAGAAAATGGGACGATGAGAAGGGCATTAGTTTCACTCTTAGAACCAAAGAGAATAGTGAAGATTATAGATATTTCCCAGATCCAGATTTGTTAGCAGTGAATATATCTGATGAAATAATAGATAATATTCGTGCTAATATGCCTCTTCTTCCAGACGAACTAAAGAAGAAATATATGGAAGAGTATGGATTGAATGAATACGACACTAATGTAATATTGGCTGACAAAAAAATCGCAAAGTTTTATGAAGAGTGTATCGCTAAGTATCCTCAGCCAAAGACTGTATCTAACTGGATCACTACCGAAGTACTCGCTAGAATCAAGGACGGTGGAGAGATACAGATCAGCGTAGATAATCTAGTATGGATCATCAAGGCTGTAGATGAGCGAAAGGTACAGAGATTATCAGCGAAAGACTTGCTCACCAGTATATGGGGTACAGATCTCAATGCCGAAGCGGAAGCAAAATCTCGTGGTATTATGGCTGATTTATCTACAGATTTCGTGTATGAAATAGTGGATAGAATATTGACCGAGAAAGCTGATGTAGTAGAGCAGTACAAGGCAGAGCAAGATCCTAAGATACTCAATTTCTTGGTCGGTCAAGTAATGAGAGAGACTAAGGGTAAAGCAAATGCTGCCGATGTAATGGATAAAATCAAGGAAAAAATAAGGTAGGTATATATGTATAGAACTAAAAAATGTGGAGAAGTAAATGAATCTCTAATGGGTCAAACAGTCCAACTAGCAGGTTGGGTTAGCAATATTCGCGATCATGGTGGTATTCTTTTCGTAGACCTTAGAGATCATTATGGTATGGTTCAATTAAAGGTCGAAGATGATAGTATGGTAGCAGGGATCAGCAAGGAATCAGTAATATCTGTAACAGGTCCAATTATCCCTAGAGATCCATCTTCATATAATGACAAGATCGAATCAGGTAAGGTAGAGCTTCAAGTAGAGAAAATCGAAGTGCTCTCTAAGAGTAAAAACTCTCTTCCGTTCGAAATTATGGAGAGTAGAAATGTAAGTGAAGATTTGAGATTAAAGTATCGTTATCTAGACCTTCGTAATCCTCAAATGCAGAGAATAATGAAGGTAAGAAGCGATCTACTTTATGATCTTCGTACTTGGATGAGAGAGTTGGGATTCGAAGAGTTCCAGACTCCAATCCTATCTGCATCTAGTCCAGAGGGAGCGAGAGATTATCTAGTACCTAGTAGAAACTATCCAGGTAAATTCTACGCTCTTCCTCAAGCGCCTCAACAATTCAAACAATTATTAATGTGCTCAGGTATGGATAGATATTTCCAGATCGCACCATGCTTTAGAGATGAGGACGCTCGTGCGGATCGTAGTCCAGGTGAATTCTATCAACTAGATATTGAGATGGCGTTCGCTACTCAAGAAGATGTATTCAAGGTAACTGAAGAAGTGCTAATTAAGGCATTCCAAAAGTATGGAAAATATGAGCTTGAGAACAAACCTTTCGTGCGTATCCCTTATAGAGAGGCAATGGTAAAATATGGCACAGATAAGCCAGACTTAAGAAATCCATTAATCTTGAAAGACTTGACTGAAGTATTCAAAGATTCTACATTCGGTGCATTCAAGGGTAGAACAGTTAGAGGTTTCGCTCTTGACTGCAGTGCACAACCTCGTAGTTTCTTCGATGACCTTACTAAGTTTATGCTTGACAATGGCGCGGGCGGTCTCGCTTGGGTAAGAGTTCTCGAGGACGGCTCACTCAAGGGACCTATCATTAAATTCATAAGCGAAGAAGAGCAGAAGAAGATGGTAGAAGTAACAGGTGCGAAGATCGGTGATGATATTTTTGTGATCGCTGATGAAGAACGTATGTGTAATAAACTCGCTGGTCTTCTTCGTACAGAAGTAGCTCGCAAGATGGATATGATAGAGAAGAATTGTTACAAGTTCTGCTGGATCGTAGACTTTCCAATGTTTGAACTCAATAAAGAAGGCAAGGTAGACTTCGCTCACAACCCATTCAGTATGCCAGCTGGCGGACTAGAGGCATTGAACACTCAAGATATTTTCTCAATCAATGCTAACCAATACGATATCGTAGTGAATGGTATTGAGTTATCAAGTGGTGCTGAGAGAAATAACGACATCGAGATCATGAAGCGTGCATTTGAGATCGTTGGTCATGATCAGTCTGTATTGGAGAATAAGTTCGGTGCATTGTACACTGCATTCCAATATGGTGCGCCACCTCATGCAGGTATTGCTCCAGGTGTGGATAGAATGTTGATGTTGCTTCTTGATGAAGAGAGTATTCGTGAGATCGTAACCTTCCCAATGAATGCTAAGGCACAAGATCTACTCATGAATGCTCCAAGTGAAGTAAGTATCCAACAACTTCGTGATGTTCATATCAAGATTAATAGTAGTAAAGTACAGCAATAATATAAAAAAAGAACTAGAGTTACTCTAGTTCTTTTTTAATCAATTATTTTTTAGCATTATCTTTTTTGTGCATTACTACAGCTAGGTCTAGACATTTATTTGAATATCCCCATTCGTTGTCGTACCATGCTACTAATTTTACGAATGTTGGGCTGATCATGATACCTGCCTTTTCATCGAATATACAAGTATGAATGTCTTCAACAAAGTCGCTAGATACTACAGGCTCATCGGTGTAACCAAGTACATTTGGCATTATATCTTTGCTGTATTTCTTGATAGTTTTGCAGATGTGTTCATATGTTGTTTCTTTCTTTAGTTTTACAGTGAAGTCTACTACACTCACATTGATAGTAGGCACTCTGAAACTCATACCAGTGAGTTTGCCTTTTAGATGAGGCAATACTTCACCCACCGCTTTCGCAGCTCCGGTAGAACTAGGGATAATATTAGCACTAGCAGCACGACCACCACGCCAATCCTTTTTTGAGATTCCATCTACGGTGAGTTGTGTAGCTGTAGTAGAGTGGATAGTACTCATTAGACCTTCTTCAATACCATATACATCATCAATTACCTTAACCAACGGTGCTAGGCAGTTAGTAGTACAACTCGCATTAGATACAACAGTCATACTTGACTCATATTTATCTTCGTTGACGCCCATGACGAAAGTAGGGCAATTCTTACCCGGTGCGCTGATTATTACTTTCTTAGCACCACCTTGTAAATGACGAATAGCATCATCTGCATTAGTGAATTTACCAGTACAATCAATAATATATTCTGCGCCAGCAGACTTCCAATCGATATTCTCAGGTTCTTTTTCAGCGAAGAAAGCGACATTCTTACGATTGAGTTTCAATCCATTTTCACTACACTTTAATTCGCTGTTTGCTTTAC
This sequence comes from Clostridia bacterium, assembly GCA_046882085.1. Taxonomy (GTDB): domain Bacteria; phylum Bacillota; class Clostridia; order Christensenellales; family UBA1242; genus Onthoplasma. Next base: position 1,283 of record JBKSNA010000046.1, on the reverse strand, counting down.
CGTGTACGGTGTCGTATTTATATAGATAGCAAGCATAATCAGGTGTCAAGAAAGGGTCATTGATGGCCACCACCTCAACATCATCTCTATCTACACTCGCACGCATGATAAGTCGACCAATTCGACCGAATCCATTTAATCCAATTTTAACTTTCATATTTCCTCCTTGTTACAATTTTATTATTTAACTAAATAATTGTCAAATATATTTTTAATTTTTACCATATTGGTAAAGATTATTACATGATTTTTTTATTAGTTGCATATTTTTTTGCATTCTACATCACTATTTTGATATTAAACAAGCGAAAACAAACTTTTGATCCCTTTCCAAGATTGAAAATAACTAGAGACGGGATATCTTTTCATTCGTATTCTAGACACAGGTTGATTGTTGGTGATGCAACGATGATGCAGATAGGCGATATGGTGTATTTGAAGAGAAACAATACTCTGATAATAATTCAGAATGTAGATCAAGTAATGAGGTTTGATAATATTATATACTTCAAAGCATTAGGTGAAGTGAAGATCTATATGAATACAAAACAAATTTATAGATATTTCAATATCCACATATCTACACCAAAGATAGATTTTGATTTACTAAAAAGTAGGGCGAGTCAAGACATTTTGAATAATATATTTGATATCAATAAATCCAGATATTTAAATAATTATATTAAGTTGATTAAAATGTTAAATATTACTTTCAATAAAGATAAATTAATACTAAAAACAAATAAACTTCATATTCCATTCACACTTGTATACAAACTGAATAATAAAATCAAAAAACTTAATATAAATGATTGATTAATATAATACAGATTTCAATATTTTGTGTTATAATATATAATGGAGAAAACTTATGAAGAAATATATTCAATGTGTACAAAACGATAACGAAAATGTTACACCACAAGAAACAATTCATGCGATAAAGAATGCTGGATTTGATGGAGTATTTATCCAATGGTATAATCGAGATATTGATTTCTCTCAGCAAGAACAACTTGATTTGTGTCGTGAACTAAATTTGGAAGTAGTATTTGCACATCTTGGTTATAAAGGTATTAATAATATTTGGCTAGATGGAGAAGATGGAGATAATTTGGTATTAGGATATCTAAAGGACTTAGATAAATGTAAAATTAATAATATTAGTATGGTGGTAATGCATCTTTCTTCAAAAGCAAATCCTCCCGCTCCTAATTTAGTAGGGCTCAAAAGAATTCAACAAATAGTTGACCATGCTGAAAAATTAAATATAAAAATTGCAT
>JBKSNA010000045.1:0-5432 GCA_046882085.1 Clostridia bacterium | reverse complement strand
CATTTGGCTATGTCATAGTAAACCATTCTTGATGCCATTATCTATCATATTCTACTTGTATCTAGTATATAGCCAAACAGTAATTTTGGTGAGTCTGGTCATGATATATGGATTCTTTAATTGTATTATTCTTGCGTTTATTTTGCTTATCTATATCTTATTTACCTGGTTTTTATTTATTCTAGCCATGCTCCATATGTCCTTCAATATGCGTGAACATGATTATTTTCGATGTTGTTTTGATATTAGTCGAAGTAAATTTCTTCACATTCTGATCTTGATAATCCTATCCACTATCATATTCTCATTAACCATTACAATTCTAAAAAATTTCGTAATTCTTCTTGTTTATTAAATCTTGACAAAATCTCAATCTATGATATAATCCACTTAAGGAAAAATTTTATGACACCAGATGAAATTACATTTTTAAACACATATTATTATAATTATCTTGCGCCTATTATGAGAAAAGACTTCTTGATATCACAAAATCAGAAGCATATAGAGGATACTAATATTCAGTTATCACAAATAAAAGCAAATATAAAAGCACTTGAGAAAACTCTAACTGACACTAAAACTCAACATAAAGCCGAGATGAGCAATTTGTTAGTTCAGTTATTTCAAGAATATGATGCAGTATTAGAGAAGGTATATTTCGATCAGTGGATTAGCATTAAGTTTGGATTTTTAGGTAAAAATTATATTATATATAATCAAATGCTTTCATGGACAGATCCAAAGAAAGCGATTGTGATGTCTCCTATAAGCAAAAATATACCTATTACTTTTGAAGACAACTACGCCGATCAATTCATCGAGCATCATAGTGAAATGAAATATTCTGATGAATTTGGTAAACTAATCAAAATACTCATACTGGTAGACAATAACCCTAAGGCTAGAGATATAATTGTAGATCGTGAGATGAATAAGAAAAAAGATGAACTCGCTAAATTATATAATAAAGTACTAGATATTAAACTTTTAGCTGAACAACATTTACATATTCTAAAAGATAGAACTCCAAACAATAAAATCACAAGTAAATTATTAGAATTAGAAAAACAAATCTCGGTTCATACTTTAGAATCTGAGAAAATCAAAACACGTTTAGACAATCTCGAATCTGAACGACCTCATTTTGAGAAGATAGTTGACACCAATATATCACAACTTCGTGCAATAGTGGAATTCACTGAGAAAATCCAAGAAATGCAAGTAAAACTTAATGAAAAAACAGATCAAATACGTCGTGAATATTCACATGTTATTCGACTAGAAAATAACATGTCTATATACGAAAAAGATATAAAATCTCTAGATGAAGAAAGAGATGATTTACTCGTAAAATTAAATATATTCTTAGCATCTAACTATACAGAACCGATTCTAATTAGAGCACTGGACAATGCTAATGAAGAAGACTTAGCACATGATATGTATTTACATATCGATGAACTTCGTAAAAGATACAACGACTTCGTTACTGAAAAAATCGACAACTTATTAGACTAAACAAAAAAGACCTATACTAAGGTCTTTTTTAATTCTCGATCATCCAATCAATATACACTCCATATCCACGAGTAGGATCATTTACGAATACATGAGTTACTGCTCCAACGAGTTTTCCATTCTGCACTATCGGACTACCGCTCATACCTTGAATGATACCGCCTGTCTTCTCGAGTAATTCTTTATCTGTTACTTTTATTATCATACTCTTCTCATCGGCAGAATTTTGCTTGTTCGCTCTAATAATCTTCACATCGTACGATTTCACACCTTCGTTGTCGAGATTGCAATAAATCTTCGCCGGACCCAACTTTACGCTTAGTCTTCCACCCAAAGTAGATGTCCTATCCGCGTCTATCATTGCTTTATTTAGAATATTTCCGTAGACTCCATATTTACAGTTGGTATCCGCAAGTCCTATCGCATCGTCGCTAAGATTAATAGATGAACGGATCTCTCCAGGAGCATTTTTCTCTCCTTTTTTGATGCCTAAAAGTCTACATTTATAAATATTCCCGCGCTCTACTTCAAAACTATCTCCAAGAGTACTATCTACTATCGGGTGTCCCACTGCTCCAAAGCGAAAATCACTCATCTTCACATAGGTAAGAGTGCCTACACCACTAGCGTTATTACGTACCCAAAGACCAAGTTTGTATTTTTGACTAATAAGATCATATACAGGAGTAGTCTTAGCGGTGAATATCTCGTCTCCGCGTTTAATAGTGAGTATTATTTCTTTTCCTTGTCTAGATGGTGAATTGATAATACTATCCAGATCTCCAATATTCTCGATCTCTATATCGTCTATCTTTAGTATTACATCTCCTTCTTCCATACCTATATCTCGCATTGGCTCACTAGTACCATCGGTTGTTACTACCGCATTACTTCCTACACAAATTAAGCCTTCGCTGAATAAATTAAATCCAACCGTTTCTCCACCTACATACACGTCAGTATCTACTAGTAATCTTACATTTACTTTCTTAATAGTGAAAAGATTAAATAATTTGACACTCATTGTAGTATCTGTGAGTTCTCCATTGGTCGCTACATTAATATTCTCAGGCAGATCTAGACTTACAAATGGCGAATATTCATCTGTCTTATTCACATTCTCTATATCGCTATATGTTACTATCATCGAATTAGGTAGATCATTCACCTTCTTGATGTATGGTAACAAAAATGCAGTACCAACCATGGCAAAAACTATACTAAGTGATATAAAGAACAACTTTTTCATAATTACTCCACTTGTAGTTTGTGTGAAGTTGTTTTTTTTATGTGAAAAAAGTATTGACAAAATTATAAATTTATTCTACAATATTATCATACCTTGACAAGAGTTAATCGAGTTCTCAACGATAACGTTGTCATAGGCGCATTATAAAAAAGGAGAGAAATATGCAAATCAATAAGGCTGAAATCATCAAAGAATTCGGTAAAGATGAGAAAGATACTGGCTCTATTGAAGTACAAATCGCACTTCTTACTAAGAGAATCAGCAATCTTACTGAACATTTGAAGCAAAACAAGCAAGACAAACACTCTACTCGTGGTCTTAACAAAATGGTTTCTACTCGTAAGAAATTATTAGACTACTTAGCAGAGCAAGACATTAATCGTGCTCGTGCCATCAAAGCTAAGCTTGGCATTCGTGGTTAATCATCAAGAGTTTGCGACAAAAAACACTAGCAATCGCTAGTGTTTTTTTCATTACAATTCAATATTGTCTTCTTGATTTTCTTCTGTATCAATAATACAAGCATCTACAGATCTTGATCTATTTTCGATTTTTTCTTGAGACTTCTTATCTGTTAACTTTTGAATATAATTCTTAGCATAATGCTGATCATTATTTATAGTAAAATTATTTTCATATTCATCAATAAATATACTACTTTCATCTTCTAACAAATCATCATCTATCTTTATAATATTTCGTTTTATTCTTTTATTATGATCATACTGATTCATCGCAAACATAATACCCATATATCCAAGAGCTGTGCCTAACCAACCACCTAAGAATATTCCTTCTAAAGTATGAGTGAACAATAATGATGCAGCACAAACAATAGATGTAGCACCTAATATCGCCCCCAAAATATAGCCTTTATAATTCTGCCAAAACATAGTTTTATCTCCTTGCGAGCGCTATTGTATCATGTATTCGTAGTTTTGTCAACTTGTAATAAGATAAGATAATATGAAAATTTTTAAACAATTTTAGAAAAAGTCTTGACATTAGCATTTTTATTCGATATAATTAGTTCGTAATCTTGGCGGTGTGGCTCAGCGGTTAAAGCAATCGGTTCATACCCGATAGATCGGTAGTTCGATTCTACCCACCGCCACCAATTTACATTAATGGCGTCACAACCCTCCTTCCTTATTCTAATGTGGCGAAGATTACATCTCATTTATGAGAGACTCCTTTTATTGTAATTAATAGTTTTCTATTAGTTATAGTGATCAATGATCACGAGATTACCGATTCGCTTCGGTAATCTAGCCTACTAAGGCGCGGTCCCATGGTCAAGCGGTTAAGACACCACCCTTTCACGGTGGTATCAGGGGTTCGATTCCCCTTGGGACTACCAGTTAAAAGCACTCGCAAGAGTGCTTTTTTTGATGGTTGGATCAGGAAGGAACTTGCATAAATCAGCAATTTTGCAAACTCCCCTTGGGACTACCAATTTACACCACAAATCGTGGTGTATTTTTTATTTTATAAATTAGATTTGTATATGAATTTTTAATTTTTTTGTAAAATTATTTGCATTGTGGTAAAAATCGCAATATAATAAAAATATCAATACAAGGAGGGATTATGAATTTAGGATTAAAAGATAGAGTTGTTATCGTAACCGGTGCAGCATCTGGAATAGGTAAAGCTATCGCCGAAGCTTATGCCGCTGAAGGCGCAAAACTTGCTCTTGCAGACATCAATTTGGAGGGATTAGAAAAACTTCAAAAAGCATTGAAAAAAGCAGAAGTATATATTGAGAAAGTAGATATTACTGATGCTAAAGCGTGTAAAAAGTTTATAACCAATGTAGCCAAGAAATTTGGTACAATTGATATCTTAGTCAACAATGCTGGTACAGCAAAAATGGGAGATATGGAGACATTCCCTGAGACTACATTCCGCGCTCATGCAGAATTAATGATGTATGCACCTGTTAGACTAACTAACCTATGTATACCATATTTCAAAAAGAATGGTTGGGGAAGTGTAGTAAATACTGCATCAGTATTTGGCAAGCAACCAGGTGGTTTGATCAGTTACGATACTATCAAAGCCGCCGACATCATGATCACAAAAGATTATTCTAACTATTGCGCACCATTCAATGTGAATGTGAATGCTGTATGCCCTGGTCCTGTAGATACTCCATTATGGCATGCCAAAGGTCAATTAGGCGATCAATTAGCTGGTGCTACCGGTATGAAAAAAGCCGAAGCAATCGATTGGTTCGCTAAGGCCAATATCCCTATGGGTAGATACGCAAAAGCGGAAGAGATCGCTAGCGCAGTATTATTCCTATCTAGTGAACCAGCGCACTACATCACAGGTGTAGCACTTAATGTAGATGGTGGAATGGTAAAAAGTTTCATTTAATTAAACAAAAATTGTAGAGTCATATCTACAATTTTTTATCTCAGCACGACTACTAGCTTTTTAATTTTATTAAAAATTTTTTTGATTTGTTTTGAATAATCTAGTCTAATATGTTATAATTAAATAGAGGAGATAATATGCTATATTTTTCTAGTGATGTTCATTTTAGCGACTATTCTACTATTGTTAATGACAATCGCCCTTTCAAGACCTGTGAAGACTTCGATAAATATATAATCAATCTATGGAATAAACAAACTACAAAAAATGATACTATTTA
>JBKSNA010000044.1:0-5895 GCA_046882085.1 Clostridia bacterium | reverse complement strand
TGGATATTACAATCGGTATTTCTAGATCCATTATGGTGGAAATATTGTCTGTGAAAGGATATAAAAATTCAGTAGGCACATCTTCATCGCGGTCTATCTTGTCAATTAAGTCTAAGATGGTGTTGTCCAGATTTTTATATTGAGAGAGATTGTCTAAGATAGATTTTTTGTCTGAGTCGGATAATATCGTTAGTTTATTAGGAAGTATGTCTATCGATTGATGATTGTCCAAATGTTCAAATGTTACGAAGTCGAAAGAATATATACTCTCTAGTTCGGTGTCAAAAAAGTCTAGACGAATAGGATTAGTATCATGAATATTAAATATGTCTATGATATCACCACGATGAGCGAATTCTCCTGGAGTAGATACGGTATCCACTTTCTTGTATCCAAGGTAAACTAATTTCTCTATTATTGTAGATAAATCATAATTTTCATTTTTATTTAGTGTTAATATGTTATTCTTAAAGTTTGAAATATCATACAAACTCAAGAAAAAAATATTCGGTGTAGATATTAAGATGGAGTCAGTGGCAGTGAGTTGGTATATTGCGTGGATCAAATCGTGTCTATTCTCATGACTTTGGTATTTAGATAATGTAAATAATCTCTCAAAATCATCAATAAGGACACATTTACAGTGCAGAGCATCTAACTGAGATTTCATCATTCTAGCCTTCTCAATATCAGGGCAGACAAAAATTGATTTTGGCATTTTACTAAGAGTTGCACCTTGTTCACCAAAACCAATATTATTACCAAATATTGTACATTTGCCTAAATGTGTTAGGATATCGTCGTGTCTTGACATAGTTCTCCTGATATGAATTGCTGAATTAGTTTACATGCTTTCTCGTATGAGTCAGTCATTATTTCCTTGCTGGCTTGATCTATATGAGATAATACATAATCTTTTAGATCCATGGTGCTGTCTCTGCCTATACCTATACGAAGACGTGGAGTAATGCCTACTTTATTCACAATATCTCTTAGTCCGTTGTGTGTGCCGGCAGATCCGAGTTGACGGAATCTAATTTTTCCTTTAGGCATATCAATATCATCTAATACTATAAGAATATCTGTGAGTGGTACTTTGAAGTATTTTTTTAGTTCATACACGCTATCTCCGCTGAGATTCATATATGTAGTAGGTTTGGCTAATATAAAATCTGTACCTTTAGCAATGCTGGCGCGACACTTGTTAGTAGTGAATTTTAATCCATTATTTTTAGCAAAAAGATCTAGGACACTAAATCCTACATTATGGTATGTATTGTTATATTTTCCTTCAGGGTTACCCAATCCAACTATTATTTTCATAATAGTATTATAACATAATTTGAATAAAATTCAACTAGTTTTTGAGATTTTGATATTGACAAGTGGGACTTTTCGTGATATTCTCACCATAAGAGGTGAAGGATATGGGTATTAGCGATAAAATTACAATAGGATTTGTAGTCAAAAATGAGAAAAATCAGTTCTTGTTCCGCTATGCTATCAATAATAAAGTATTAGATGTGTCTTTGCTCGATAGTACGGTACCGACTAAGGGATTTGATAAAGAGCAGATCAATAATATATATTTTGATCATACAGGACATAATCTATCGGAATGTGGAGAAATTTACACATTGGATAGTGGCAGGGATAAAGATGGAATGTTCAAGATTTTCTATATTAGAGTAGAATGGGAAGATACTAAATCTGGAGATTATATTTGGCTTAGTAGACAAGATGTAGAAAAGTGGTATGAAGAAGGAAGAATTAATACAGATCAATATTTGCTAATCAAAAAAGCAAACAAAATAAATTTTGATACTTTGACTAGAAAAAAGATTGTAAAACCTAAGACTCGAAAAGATAAACCTATTATGACTAAGGATAAAAGTATAATTAGACGAAGATTAGAGGCTGGCAGGTTTATCAAACCTACAGACAAGTCTCAAGTAGAAGTTGCTGAAGAAATAATAAAGAGTGGTAAACACGGATCAATTAAAAATTTTACTAATATATTAAACTATGAAGAATTGTTATTAGATTTTGCTAAAATTAGTCCTAATCCATTAGAATGTAGTGATTATTTCTATACTTTTATTAATGATCATCTTCTAGATAAAAGAAGTTTTAGAGTAGCATTTTTAAGACAAGTATACCTTAATGAAAATGTTTACACTAGGTTGGATATAGAGAAAATTATAGAGATTTATAATCTAAAGAAAGAAAATGCTATATTATTATTTGATACAGACTTAAAGGATCAATTAAAACTAAGACTAGCTAATGCTCAGACATTCCCTAAGTTTGATGTGAAAAAATATGATAGCGATAAGGAATATAGAAGAGAGAAAGATAAGTTGGTAGAATTAAACAAATTAAAAGAAGCAGGACTCAAAGAGATTGTTCAAAAATTTGAAGAAATACAAAAAAGTTTAGAAAAAGATGATAACTATTAAAAAAAATGACGAAAATCTCGTCATTTTTTTATATTTTATCTAATTCTTCAATTATTTTATGTTTATTAATATGCTGACCAATGAATACTAATTTGATCATTCTGTCGCCATATTTTTCGTCCCAATCATGACGGAATCTTTCATCGTTTAGTAGTAGTTGTTCGATTTGTTGTCTAGGAAGTGTGGCATACCAAGGACCATTCTCGTTTAGTACTTTTTGTTTACCTGCTTGTTCATAGACATATGACATATTTTGATCGTTGGTGAAGTATACCAAACCTTTAGTTCTAATAATTTCTTTACCAAAATCTTTAGTAACCCAATCTTCAAATTTTAGTCTATCGAATGGCGCACGTCTAAAGTACACAAATGTACCTATTCCATATTCTTCGGTCTCGCCATGTTCATGGTCATGATGATGGTGATGATGGTGTCTATGGTGATGATCGTGATCTTTGGTGCAATGCTCATCACACTCGTCTTCGTCGTGCTCATGGTGATGCTCGTGATCTTCATGATCTTCATGATCGTGTTCGTGGTGTTCTTCGTGGTGATGATCGTGATCTTCGTCGTGTTCATCTTCTTCTATGTCTTTGTCTAATTCTTGGAACCAACCAGCAGAAGTCAATACATTCTCCATATCGAATAGGTTGGTATCTAAAATTTCAGAAATATCTACATTTGAGTAGTTAGTTTCGATTAATTTTGCTTTTGGTTGAAGTGATTTTATGATTTTCTTCACTCTAGTGAGTTCTTCTTCGCTTACTTCATTGACTTTGTTGAGTATTAAAATATCACAAAATTCTATTTGTTGAATCACTAAATTTTCGATATCTTCATCGTCAATGTTGTCTTTTACTAATTCATCTCCACAGCCAAATTCTTGAACCATTCTAAGAGCGTCTACCACGCTCACGATGGCATCAAGTTTGCAGTATATTGGCAAACCTTGCTGACGGAAACTATCAGTTAAAAAATTGATAGTCTGAGCAATAGGAATAGGTTCACAGATACCACTCGCTTCAATAATGATATGGTCAAATTTCTTCTGCTTGATAATATCATATATTTGTTCGATTAGATCTTGACGTAGTGTACAGCAGATACAACCATTTTGAAGAGCTACCAAACTCTCTTCTCGCTTGTTGACTACGCCACCTTTTTCTATTAGATCAGCATCGATATTTACTTCGCCGATATCGTTAACTATTACGGCGCATTTGTATCCTTTTGTATTTGATAAGATATGATTTAATAGAGTAGTTTTACCGCTACCGAGGTATCCTGTTACTAAAGTAATAGGTACTGTTTTAAATTCTTGCATGATATTCTCCTTATTATATAATGACATGTATTATAGCACAAAATCAAAAAAATGGTTTGTTTTTTTATAAAATTTAAGGAATATTTTGCATTTTTTTTTAAAATTCGATATTGACGACCTAATAAAACTATGATATAATTTGGTTAATCTCAAAAGGAGAAAAAATGAATAGTGCAAAAATTAAAAACTTAAATATTAAATATGATCAAAATTATTATTCAATTAATGATGCGAGTGAACTATTGAAGAGAAGAGATATTTCGTTGCTCACTAAGAAATGGTTCATGATAAAAATGCGCAATGGCGAGTTGATTTCATTATATGATGGCATGAGACATTTATTCATACACATAGATAGACATGATAGTATGTATGGAATACAATTCTATAATTCTTATGGAGATATTATTATGACATATCCGTGGAATGGTGTAATGAGTGGGTTCAACGAAGGTCAATTAGTAAATGATTATAAAGAACGCTTTGGCAATACCGAAGATTCTATGTTGACGACTATCGATGTAATATTTAGAAATGGCGAAATAGTTATTTGTGATGAAGTTAGGGAATTTAGATATCTATCTAACATAGACGATAAACATCGTGAGATTAGATCATTTACATATGGTGGTCAAGAGAAGAATATGTATTTAAGTTTGAGTGGTCGAAAGAATTATGATAGACAGGTAGATTTAATCTTGAATACTAATTCTTATGATGTCGATGCAGAGCTGATAGCTAAGAATAATGATACTGAAAATATAATTAATTACTAAATTTATTTACAATAATCAGCAATTTTGGTATAATTTTAATATGAAAATGAAAATTTTATCTCCGGCTGGAGATATGGATAGTTTAAGAGCTGCAGTTTATAATGGTGCAGACGAAGTATATTTAGGTGTTAAAGATTTCAATGCAAGAAATATAGAAGGCTTCAGTCTGGCGACCTTGGAAGAGTCTGTGAGATTCGCACATATATTTGGTGTGCGAGTCTTTTTGGCTGTGAATATTTTGTTTAGCGATGATGAAATGCAGTCGGCTGTGGATCTCATTGTTGACGCATACAATATGGGCGTAGATGCGTTTATTATTCAAGATTTAGGTCTGGCTAGTATAATTCATGCTAATTATCCTATGGTTGAGATGCATGCTAGTACTCAGATGGGTATCCATAATCTCGAAGGAGTAAAGGTGGCTCAGAGGTTAGGTTTCAAAAGAGTAGTACTATCTAGAGAAACAGCGCTTAGTGAGATTAGGAGAATACGTGAGAATAGTGATGTCGAGATAGAGTATTTCGCTCATGGTGCTTTGTGTGTAAGTTTTTCGGGTAATTGTTATCTTAGTTCGTATATGTTCGATGCTAGTGGCAATCGCGGTAAGTGTAAGCAATTATGTCGACTACCATATAGTTTCATGCTAGATGACGAGAAGATAAAAGAAGGCTATCTTCTTAGTGCGAAGGATTTTTGCTTAATAGATAGATTGCAGGACTTGGAAGAAGCGGGTGTCACATCACTTAAGATAGAAGGACGTGCTAGAAGACCGTATTATGTAGCGGTAGCAACTCGTGAGTATAGAAAAGCGTTAGAAGGTAAAAATACCAACAAAGAAGAATTAAAATTAGCATTCAATCGTGGTTATACAGAAGGATATTTTAATGGCAATGGCGGAATCATATCTAATAAACAAAATCACATAGGTATTAAAATAGGCGAAGTGGTCGATTTTAGATCAGGTAAGAAGTTCAATGAGATATTTATATCTAGTGATAGAGAAATAAGTCCGAAATCGGTATTGAAATTCTTCCACGAAGGCGAAGAGATGACTACTATATCTGCTTTTGATATTAAGGAGATAAAAGGTGGATACAAAATTACTACAACACAGGTTGTCGATATTGGATATACGGTGAATTTAATATCTCACTACGATAGAGAACAGTCGGTATTATCGGTTAAGAGAAAGGTGCCTATTAATATATTGATTAAAGCAAAAGCGAATGAAGAAATTTGTGCGACTTTCACTATTCAGGAACAGGAATACAGAGTTTTAGGAGAGAAGTGTCTGGAAAGTAAATCCTCTCCTATTACTCATGATGAAATTGTTAAT
>JBKSNA010000043.1:0-26162 GCA_046882085.1 Clostridia bacterium | reverse complement strand
TTGTCAACACTTTTTTGAAACTTTTTTTAAAAATTTTTAAATTTTTTTAAATTCATTTCAAGCAGTATCAACCGCAAGTGTTTGTATATTACCATAAAGATTATTTTGTGTCAACAGATTTTCAAAAGATTTTTGATTTTTTTTGAAAAATTTTGAAATTTTTATCAAATCTATCAAAAAACTGTCTAACTTTACCCTTTTAAATCAAGTAAAGCCATCATCAAAAACGAAAAACCACATGAGAACTTGTCATTTTGAAACTAAAGTAATATAATGAATGGTGTCTAATTTGATTAGTAAAACTTATAATTTATATTTAAACAAACAAAAAAATGATGAAACAAGTTCATAAACACAATGCCAATACTAATAGATAAGCACTATATTTTTTAATAAACTTGTCCCATCACGATAAGTTATATTTTGTTTACAATTATTTGGTAACCAACATTTTGGTGTTCTGTAAAGAGTCGTAGCACATTAAGAAAATGATCTAAACCGTGATTTAGATTTAAATTATCTAGAGATGTAGTGGTGTTGGTCAATATTTCTATAATTAATGTATCATCTTGAAGTTTTAAATTGATAACTTCAACCTCTTTCATGAAATCAAAATTATTAAATTCTTTTGCACGAGGTCTTAACCTACTTTTTACGAAGTCGAGTTTGTCAGCTAATATTAAAATGCGAGCAAGCACATCGATATAATCAGAAGGACTTTTGCCTCCATGCGAGCGGATAATAGCCTCTACCCTATTAATGTCTAGTTGATTTTTTATAAAATCGGTATTGATTGACTCATTATTCTCTAGTATTTGTCTTGCCATACCAGCACTATTTATAGCATGATTTTTCTGCAAAAACACTTGAGCTATATCATGGAGTACTACTGAACAGAATAACGTTTCTTTATCACTATTGTTTATATTAAATAGATTAGCTAGAACTTTGGCATATGATAAAACAGATTTTATATGTGAAATCCCATGTGAAATAGGGATTCTTGGATTGTTTTCAATTGAATTATATATGCCTTTAATATATTCTTCATTAATTAGCATTTCGTGTAAAAACATATTATTCTCCAAAGTTTATTCTATTACTAGTTTCAAAAGTGATAAGCCAAACGTTCTTATATTGAAAAAAGTTTTTCAATTAATTGCTGAATGGTTAACTCTGACAACTTAATATCAGTGCCAGAAAGAGTCTTATTCTCATCGTAATCAGCAATCTCGATTGCATTTTTGTCATACAATTCGCCAATTGTAGTATTATCTAGAATATCATCAAGCTCATCAGGAATCTCTTCTATGAGTGTATCAGAGCCTATCAATGACAATATTCCACTATTGGCATTCACTCCGAAGACATCTCCTATAGTAAGACGAGTAATCCTATCTCCCACTTCGCCAACCTTGATATAAGCAATGAAATTAGACACACCTGTTAGCTCCACTCTATTACTATTCTCATCTAACACATAATACTTGCCAGTAGTAGAATCGTATTCGTATCCCAAGAAATCTCCAAGATACAAACCGCTAATTGCAGTTTCTAATTGATTAATAGTATAAGACTTATCTACATTATCTAAATAAGATGGTAGATCTACTCCAAAAGCAGTCTCTAATTCTCCTATAGTCAATTTCTCTCCAGCCATTGCTGTAAAATCATCTAGAGCTTGATCCAATGGAAGATACTTAAATGGTACCACTACACTATTATCATTCTCAACCAGATCAGTATAATCACCTAATTTAATGCTACCATTCTCATATTTAACTTTGCATACTAAGTCACTAAATACAGAATCTCTATAGATGTTGCCATCATTATAATAATAAGTATGAGATTTATTAAATATGAAATCCAAACCAGATAAATCCACTAAACCTGTAGCATCTAATTCTTCAGCACTTATCGCACTCACTTTATTCATAAATGCATCAGGAAGATCCTTGAACGAAACAGTCTTAAGGTCGCTAATATCTATTCCCATAAGGTCATTCGGTAACTCTATACCAAAATCATTCTTAAGATTATTCATGGTATATGTGTCTAAGCTATTCGCTAGATTAATTCCCACTTTTACTAGATCATTTAACGTTTTGTCTTCTATTTCTTTGTTACCAGTTTCAATATTTGCATTGAATGCATTATTTATCCAATCTATTGATACGTTATAATACACGAAAAATCCTAAACCAACCAATGCTCCTAAGCATAATAAGAATCCAAATAACGAACCACATATAAATGGACCAATACCCGTACTTCTCTTACTTTTTCTCTGAATAGAGCCAGCTCTTGCCATATTACACCCCTTCTTCATATTATTATGTTTATATTATATACCAATTCATATTAAAAATAAAACGTTTTGGACCAGATTTTAAAAAACCATGCTTGACAATGTCAAAAAACTACATACCGAAATCAAGTACCACTATACTACAACCAGGATTCAAGTGATACAATTCTGTATCCGCCATCAAATCTGGACAATAGTTAATAGCAATTTTTCTAACCTTATTGGTAGTAGTCCAATGATCACAACAAACATAATCAAAGATAATCTTTCGACTCTTCAATTCTTCACACTTCTTTAGAAAAGCATTTTTGATAGCTCCGCCTACCCCATGACTCCCATAACCATGTATTACTTTCATTACCTTATATCCACCCATTTTGTAAGCATCTACTTCTACTAGGAATTGTGCGATCGCCTCCGCCACCGTCTGCTGTTCACTTTTGATATCTATTGTTATAAGTTTCATAATACATCTCCTTTTAATTAAAGAACAATAGATATCTAGTTACGAAGCTGTGAGTTTCTATTATCTATCGTTATAATATCCTTATATATAAATCATTATAAATAAATTTTTCAAGAAAATCAAAGAAAAAAGACTGACTGATTCAGTCTTTTTATTAAATTTCTTTAGTATTATTTTTTTCATATATTTTTTCTAGAGCATTCAATGCAACCTTAAAATCTCTTCTGCTTACTTCAGCATTAACTCCTTTATTATAATTATCATATTTAGCTATACCCATAGCTTCATGATAATACCGTTGACCCAATCCTAAATCTAGAGCAACTACTTTATAATGTCTACCTATATTACAAAAGTCTCGTATTGATAAATCTGTATTATTTGGACTCATCTTCCAACAAGACACTAATTCTTTTAATTTATTAACAAGCTCATCCATTTCATCTTTGCTTGAAATTGAGAATTCTTGACTAATAATACTAGATAGTAATGATGATGAAATATCCCACACATCTCCCAAGTAAAATTCTGTCTGACACACCAAAGAACAAGGCTTTCCTGTAGCTTCCTCTTGTTTTTTCATTTCAGCATTGGTTTTCTTTATTAATTTTATCATACATAACTCCTTTATTATTGCTAATAATAACATAGTTAACAGAATTTGTCAATGCATTAAAAAATATCTTAAATTTTACGCTGTTTTCTTTTTTGTTTTAATCTTTTCTACAATGGGTTTACCCTTCTTCTCTATGAAGTCGGCTGTAATAGTGATCTTACTGACATTTTCTTCAAAATGACAATTATACATCACATCTAACATGCGCTCTTCGAGAATAGTACGAAGTCCGCGAGCACCAGTCTTTAGTTCAATTGCACGTTTAGCCACAGCAGTAATCGCCTCAGGCTCAAACGATAAGTCGATTCCATCCATTTTGAACATTTGGATATACTGCTTAGTGATAGCATTCTTAGGTTCTACCAAAATTTTCTCTAGCGCCTTTTGATCAAGACTATCTAGAGTAGCAACAATAGGAAGACGACCTACAAATTCTGGTATCATACCATATTTAATAAGATCCTGCGGTTGAATATCTTCAAACTTATTGTTTGATATAGTTTCTTGCTTGTTCTTTACATCAGCACCAAATCCTAAAGTCGACGCACCATTTCTTTCACTAATAATTTTATCAAGTCCAACAAACGCTCCACCACAAATAAATAAGATATTAGTGGTGTCTATCTTAATACTTTCTTGTTGAGGGTGCTTTCTACCACCCTGTGGCGGAACTGATGCAATAGTACCTTCTAGTATCTTGAGTAGTGCCTGCTGTACACCTTCTCCACTAACATCTCGTGTAATAGATACATTCTGAGTCTTTCGCGCGATCTTATCTATCTCATCAATATAGATTATTCCGCGTTGTGCTTTCTCTATGTCATAGTCTGCATTCTGAATTAGTTTTAATAAAATATTCTCCACATCATCGCCCACATATCCTGCTTCAGTAAGAGCTGTGGCATCACTAGATGCGAATGGTACTTTAAGTGTCTTAGCGAGTGTCTTAGCAAGCAACGTCTTACCACTACCTGTAGGACCTACAAGCAACACATTAGACTTCTCTAGCTCTACTTCATCTTGAGCATTATCACGTTTAACCATATTGTAGTTAATTCTCTTATAATGATTGTATACAGACACTGCCAGAATCTTCTTAACTTCGTCCTGACCTACTATAAAATTGTCTAGTCGCTCTTTGATCTCTTGTGGCTTTGGTAAATCTATAAAACTAGAATTCTCTGCCTGCTTAGTCTTATTGCTAAAATCCATTAAATCACGACAAATATTTAGACAATCCTTACAAATGAAGCAATCCCCTTCTGGATTGCTAATAATATCAGTTAGTTCTCTTGCTGGTCGCCCACAGAATGAGCAAATTGTTTCTATCTCTCTCATAATCCCCCAATTCATTAATAAATATGTTTAGTTATATACAATATTAAAAGAAAAATACAGACGCGTGGTCTGTATTAGTCTTAACGCTTGCTAAAAATCTTATCTATCAGACCATATTTTAATGCTTGCTTAGCATCTAAGAAATTATCTCTATCAGTATCCTTTGTGATAGTGTCTATGTCTTTACCTGTATTGTCTGACAAGATCTTGTTTAGTGCCTCTCTAGTCTTCTGAATATGCTTAGCATGGATCTCGATATCACTAGCCTGTCCCTGAGTACCACCAAGTGGTTGATGGATCATCACTTCGCTATGCGGAAGGCAGATTCTCTTTCCCTTCGCACCACTAGATAAGATCACCGCCGCCATGCTTGCCGCCATACCTATACAAATAGTAGATACATCACATTTGATATACTGCATAGTATCGTAGATAGCAAGACCTGCAGACACACTACCGCCTGGACTATTGATATACATGAATATATCTTTATCCGGATTCTTACCCTCTAGGAAGATTAGTTGCGCTACAATTGTATTAGCCATCTGATCATTAATCTCTCCTGTAAGGAAGATAATACGATCCTCTAATAATCTTGAGTAAATATCATAACTTCTTTCGTTATTTCCTACTTGGTCTATAACCATTGGTATCATAATAACCTCCTGAAATTGTTGTTTTATGCCTGCATAAAAACAAGCAAGTGAAGGAGTCTTTATATTAAACTTGTTTCAATATAATGCTACTCCTTTTAAGTGTAGATTCTGAGGGATTGCGTACAATCCTCGGAATGACAATGCTTTTTATTTATGCACCAAATAAATTATGCTCTTTGATTGGACCGTGAGCCCATTCAATATTTTGAGCAGTCTCTAACTGGTCAATAAACGCCTTTGAGTATTTAGTCTTTTCAGTATCTCCTGCTTCTCTCATTTGAATTGGATACGCTTTAGCAAAAGACTTCAATCCTACAATACAATAATCTCCAATTGTCGCTCTATCAATAATAGTTAACTTTTGACCTGATTTAATATGAATATAGTCATATTCGTTTAATTTGTAGAATATAGCAAAATCTTTAACTCTTTCATAATGATTATCAAACATCAAAAGCCCTACATATTCTCGTTTCGTTATCTTACCAATTGCCCCAATATACAATTTTTTAATTGGATATTTAGGTTTATTGTATTCTTTTTCTTTATGTTTTTCGATTAATTTGCTAAATAATTTAGTCATAATTCCTAATTACTTAATCTCGTTATTCTCGTGTAAGAAAGCTATTAGTTTCTTCATTAATAACTCATTTGCTACACGGTTTACAATAATTGCAAATGAATTTGCAGAATGGTAAACCAATTCTACTTTATCTCATTGTTCTCATGAAGGAAGTTGATTAATTTCTTCATGAGCAATTCATTAGCTACACGGTTTACCATATCATTATTCACTGATTTCTTGTATTCTTCCACGTCTTTACCTACATTTTTTGCCATTTCTGCGATTTTCTCGTCGATATCAGTTTCTGTAATATCTAAGTTCTCAGTCTTAATTAGTTTCTCTAGTACCATTCTAGCCTTTACATTTCTAGTAGCAGCCTTCTTGATATCGTCCTTAAATTCGTCCATAGTCTTACCTAAGTATTTAGCATATTCTTCTACGCTAATACCTTGATATCTCATTTGAGTAGTCATACCATTCATTTGACGATCAAACTCTTCTTCTACCATCACTGTAGGCACTTCTAGTACTGTATCGTCGATAATTTTGTCCAAAATATCGTTGTCTAATTCAATATCTGCACGATCGTTAGCTTCCTTCATTAGTCTATCCTTGATGCTAGCCTTGTATTCATCTACTGTCTCAAACTCAGTACTATTAGATACGAATTCTTCATTAAGTTCAGGCATAATTCTCTCACGAATATTCTTGATCTTACACTTGAATGTAGCAGGTTGATTAGCCAAAGACTTCTCGTGATATTCTGCTGGGAATGTAACTAATACATCTTTCTCATCGCCGATATTTAGACCAACTAATTGATCTTCGAATGTATCGATGAATGTATGGCTACCGATTTGAAGTTGATAATCCTCAGCCTTGCCGCCATCAAACTGCTTTCCATCTACATATCCGTCGAAATCAAGAGTAACATAATCTTTATCCTTCACTGGAGCATTAGTCTCGACCAAGCGAGATGCACGTAACAACTCTCTATCGATCGCTTCTTTTACTTGATCATCTGTTACTTCTACTGTTTGTTTAGTGAATGTTAGACCTTTGTATTGAGCCAACTCAAAGTCTGGAGCCACTACAATAGCCATAACCATCTCCACACCTGTGTCGTCCATCTTCTTGATATCCAACTTAGGTGAATCGATAGGACTCACTTCTTCATGCTCTCTAAGTATAGTAGTATAAGCTGTGTAGTATAATTGATCTAAAGCATCATTCATGAATGCTCCTGGACCATAGCTCTTCTCTATAATATTTCTAGGAGCATGTCCTTTTCTAAATCCTGGGATATTATATTTACCCTTATTCTTCTCATATGAAGCGGTAAGCGCATTATCCCACTCTGCCTTATCAAAGCTAATAGTAGCTTCAAATAGACCGTTTTCTTTCATAGTTAATTCGTAATTCATTATTCTATATTCTCCTTTAATTACATTGAGAGATAAAATATCTCTTAAAATTATAAACGCGCATATTGTAGCACACTTGATTGATTAAATCAATAGTTTTAGTGGTATTTGTTGCCAAAAATTTCTAAAACAAATTCGACACGCCCAAAACAAACAATAGTACCGCTGTCAGATAAAATACTATAGATATAGATCTCATATTTTTCTTAATCTTCGTCTTCATTTGATACAATTCTTTCAATGTATAAGTATCTTCTAGCGGAGTTTCTTCCATTGCCTGCTCGACTTCTGCCTGCATTTCTTTCAATTTAGTGGTCTTATACATAGCATATAATGCTAGCGCTCCAGCCAATACTATAAAACCAAAAGAAAGGCAATATGTATTCTTATTGCCTAGTATTAATAATAAAAATCCTATAAATAAACTCACCAAAAACGCGGTGAGTTTCAAATCAAATTTCTTCTTATTCATATCCTAAAACTTAAAATTTAATCCAGTAAACACTATGATCAAAATTACAAATATAATGTATGCTATCATCCAACCCATACTCTTCTTAGATCTAGCGAAACTAAATGCATATACCGCGGTGATAGTATAGGCCACAATCTGTGCAACCAAAATCAATGCATTCAACACATTAGGGTGCACTAACCAACCCAAAAGTTTACCTAATACCAATGATACCGCGATCAAAGCGATAGCAATGTATGATAAGAAACTAACAAATGATTTACCTTTCATAATATTCCTCCATTAAAATGATTATAACATAACTTTTATATTCTCGCAAATGATTTTTTGTCAAATGCACCAAAATTTATGCCTGATTTGAGATTTTATCTAATATTTTTAAATAAAACTCTGGCATCTCCACTTCAAAAGTCATCTGCTGGTTAGTAGATGGGTGCACGAAACTAATCTTGTATGCGAATAATAATTGCCCTTCACTTTTTATAGACTTGTCCACTCCCCCATATAATACATCACCTACAATAGGGTGATTGATAGATCTAAGGTGTGCCCTAATCTGATGCGTACGACCGGTAGTAAGCTTACAATTTAACAAAGTATAATGATCATAGACCTTATCTATCGAGAAGATCGTCTTGCTATACTTACCATTTGTTTCTCCTACCAACGCCATTTGCTCTCTATTCTTAGGATTTCTCCCTAAGAATCCTTCTACTACGAAATCTTCTTTAAGTCTTCCTTTCACTAATGCCTTGTATTCACGATTTAGAGTTTTATCTTTTAACTGGACACTCAATATTTTGTGTGCATTATCATTTTTGGCTACCATCATTAGCCCGCCAGTGTCTTTATCCAATCTATGAACTATACCAGGACGAAGTACTCCATTGATAGTAGACAAACTCTTTATATGATACATGAGAGCATTGACCAATGTATGTGATTTAGTAGTATTGCAAGGATGCACTACTAGTCCTACTTGCTTGTTAATTACCAATAAATCATCATCTTCATAGACAATGTCTAATGGAATATTCTCAGGCTCTGCGCTGATAACTTCCATTTCTTTTTCGATAATTTCTATGACATCTCCAGACTTTAATTTATAACCCGCTTTCTCTAACTTGCCATTAATTGTAATTAAACCTTCGTCATTCATAGTTTTAATAAAACTTCGTGAAAAATCGGTATTCTCACAAAGGAATACATCTAGACGAATATTGTTATGATCACAAATCAATTTAATCACTAATTACTCTTCTTCTCTCCTGACATAAATAATATGAATATAGCAAGCATTACTGCCCCAACACACAAGAAACTATCAGCCATATTGAATATCGGGAATGTTGGCCAAAAATCCAAGAATATAAAATCTCGCACATACGAGAATGCTATTCTATCAATAAGATTTCCCAAGGCGCCACCAATTATAAATCCAAATCCAATACAATAAAATACATTTTTCTTCTTCACGAAATGATTGAATACAAACAAAACAATAATCAATGCACTACTAAGAATTATCAAGAATAATTTTTTACCACTAAATATGCCCCACGCAGCGCCTGAGTTACCGCCATTGGTGCTAATAGATAACACATTAGGAATGAGATTATAGTAACTCACGTGAAATAAAAAGTGTTTGGTGATGAGATCCACCACCAACACCACGATAATTATAGAAATAATGTATATCCAATGCTTAAATTTAGCCACTATCTAACCTTTCTTCAATATCTTATGACCTTCAGGCGCTAGCAAGAACAAATCTCCATGCCATCTATGGATAGATCCATCTACGCCATATATAGCACCAGACAAGAAATCTAAGATCCTGCTACGATCTGAGTCTGCGATATTCTCTAGATTCACCGCTACTGACTGACCTTGTTTGAGATAATCCACCACCTGCTGGATATCCTTCTGATTCTTCGGCTCCACCATGATAATATTAGACTCGGATTGTATGCCGAAATTATTATTAAATGGCATATTACCCTTCGGTACATTATCTGCATTCACTGTCTCTCCAGCTACTTTCTCGTGAAGATTGAAGTCTGAGTATTTTTCGTCGGTTTTTTCTTTTTTCTTTTTCTCTTTCTTAGTAGTAGTCTCGAATCCTAAGCCATGTAGCATCCAATCAAATAACCCCATATTTCACCTACCCTAACTAAAGATCTGCTTTCTAAGTAAATTGTATTCAGTATCTGTCGCGATATTAAATTCATGCAATACGCGCTCGTATATCTCTATGACCTTCTTCTTGCCTGTTGTCTTTGCCTTCTCCAACATCTTCTCAGTTACCTTGATAGCACCTTGTCTATCTTGCTTGATATCAATAGAAACTATTTGTTCTATGATATCCATGCACTTGTTCTCAAACTCTTCCACACTCATCTCAGCCATAATACACCTCTTTATTGCATTTTAGTTCTTTTATCCCGATTTGTCAAGAAAATATGTAATATTTGTAAAAAATACAAAGTTTTAGACTTGTTTTGCAAGGATAGAACTTTTTAATTGTAAAAAATACAAAGTTTTAGACTCATTTTTAGAGGATAGAACTTTTTATTTGTAAAAAATACAAAGTTTTATACTTGTTTAAGTGTAGATTGCCACCTCGTCGCAACACAACCTTTTGCTAGATTACTTATTACTTTCGCAATCATGAGCCCTTTTCTCGGTTACTCCTCTTCCCCTTCTAGACATATGTCTAGTGGGGCTCACGAATCCTCGCAATGACATTTTTAGCTCTATATTTCGTAGCAATCAAAAAAGACATATGCTTAGCATATGCCTTCTTTTTTATTAAGCCTTAGGTTTCTCCCAACGAACTACAATGATTCGCTTATCAGTATCGCTATCAGTTAATTCGCTATTCATAGAAGCTATACTGCTAATACTATCCCCGCTTAATGTAATCACATATTTCTTCTCTACATAAGTACTATCCGTAGGATCCGACTTTAAATCACTTAAAGTAATAGCGATAGCATCGCCATCGTACGAAATCGTTTTAGATTGAATTCCTTTTGTAGCATCCATATATACATGCTTAATAATCGCACCAGTAAGAGTGAAATAATCATCATCAGTATCATCTGTTGTATCATTATTATTTATATTGTCAGCACTATATGGTACATATACATGTGTAGAGTTACCACCTATGATCTCAGTATAATTAACTATAGATATCGTATTAGAACCATCACTAGTTAATATTGCATAGAATGTAGCAGTACTATCATAAATATCAGTATTGCCTACCGCGCCCTCGTAATACACCTCATATAATGAGTATGTTACTTTGTCTATTGTGAAAATACCTACCGGGTCGGTACTGCATCCTGTATACGTTACATCTCCTGTTTTTATCCAACTTGTCAAGAATCCATCAATACTTGAAGCCACACCTATGATAGACAATTCTGAGAAATCTTTACCTGTACTATTCTCTGTCATAGTATTCTCTGTGAATATATCTGATAATAAGATCTTATTCTTAGCTTCGATAACATTATCAGAAGTTAGAGTCAAATTATTAGAATATATTACACTATCATCACCAGATCTTAGCTCTACTCTAAACTCTTGCTCACTAGTGAATAGATATGTATTATTTTGTTTACCTTGCCAACTAGATAGATCTATATACCATATACCTTGACCGTCAGCCAGGAGATTGAACTTATACTCAGTATTGCCATTCACTAATACTACCTTACTGATACCCTCAATAAATGTCTTAAACTTAGTAATGTTAGCATTATTATCGCCTATGCCATATGAGTATGCTGTGTGATATGTTGTAGTCTCTCCTGATTTAGAAGATCTTTCAGTAATAGTCTTCCACTCTGAGATAGGATATTCACTATTGGTAGGACTACCTATCTTAATCAACTTAGACTGACCTTCAAGGGTATAACTAGCTGAACCATTGATATATATACTACCATTCCACCAATAATTATTCGTTCCATCGCTTAGACACAACTTATTCAAACTATCAGTAGTATCAAGCTTATAGCTCAACGTCCAATCTTTATTCTCTGCCTTGAAGGTCTCTGCAAAGTAAAATAATTGTAGATAATTTTTCTTACCACTTATAGTCTTCATGTACTGATCTTCATCTACATTGACTATATTAGTGTTGAGTGTGAGCTTCTGAACATTAGCCACCTTATAAGCCACATAGTATGTCTTAGCCTCTCCTAGATAACTAATGGTCATCTCATATATCACTATTGAATAATTAGTAGTAGAAGACACTACAGGAAGAGTAACTGTCTCAATATCAGTAGAATATTCATTATCAGTCGCAGTATCATCACCATGAATGTAATTATTATCAGGTGTTATCACCTTAGATGCATTCTTGACATCATTATAATAACTAGATATTGATGTCATTTTGATCGCATCTTCATAGTCTACTATCATATAGTCGTACTTTACATCAAAGTCTGGTATATCATCACTCATATCGTCATGATATTTGCCCCATTTAGTCATCTGTACACCCAATCCATTATCCATAGGATTAGCCGACAATAATGCCACTTGAGTATTAGATTGATACGCCTCTCCAGACTTATTAGACAAATACGAACTATCAATACAATTATTATCAAATGTCAACATTGAATTAATATTGATTGTCCAAGTTTTAGTATATTCTCCTACATTCGTACCGATTGACACATTCAATACAATACTACCAGAGAAATCTTTTAGGATAGTTATAGTTTTACCAGATAGAGTAATACATTCTTCGTTAGAATAACCTTCGTTAGAATAGAATGATTTAATACTTACATTAGCATAAGCGAACTGCTCTGATGAAGTCTTAAATTCTTTTCTTGGATATAGATATATCAACAAGTCATCATAATAATCATTGCCATTATCTTGTACAACGTGTGTATCCTTAGCATTCGCACCGATAGTAATAGTCTTAAATTTATTATTAG
The DNA here is from genome assembly GCA_046882085.1 of Clostridia bacterium. Classification (GTDB taxonomy): domain Bacteria; phylum Bacillota; class Clostridia; order Christensenellales; family UBA1242; genus Onthoplasma. The sequence goes on along the minus strand of JBKSNA010000043.1, from coordinate 13,335 downwards.
CACTATCGCTAGTCAATAATAAGTTAGTAGACATTACATAAGTAGAATCGTCTATACTTGTAATATCTGACAACTCATCAGGTACTGTATTCACCACGAATTGTAAATTTCTAATAATGTCAACGCAGTATACTATAGTATCTATAATATAACCATCTAATAATACATCTATATAGATCTCCACTTTTGGAAGTTCATAATATCCGATAGCATTTAATATTATAGTTTTACTTGTATTGTCATACTCTAAAATCTTATCAGTAATAGTTACCACATCGCCATTAGGTAATTCATATTTAGTTTTTTGAATATTGTAGGTTACCTTATCTTCAATCTCACTAGTCAAGCCTGCAATTATATCATCCATAGTAATTATAGAAGTAGCATACTGAGTATCCACCGATCCTTGATCGTAATTACTAGAGATAGCGTAATTAAATATCACAATATCTAAATAATCACTATAACTAGCATCATTCTTAAGGACTCTTGTAGCGCCTTGAAGTTTGAGCGATAGTTTCAAACTATCAAATGGGAACTCTGTCTCGCCATCGCCAGCAATATAAATTTCGCCATGATCAAATATTATATCAAGTTCATATGATACAATATCGTCCGCATCAGAAGTTTTGTTCATAGTGATAGAGACATGATATGATATGATATTGCTTTCTTCATTTAATATCTTATTACCAATTATCCCACTATTTATGGTGTATCCTTCCTTAGATACAGTAATTTCATATCCTAAAATCGTAAACAATGAAGTATTCTCAGTATCTCTTAGTGTACCTAGTTTTTTATTTTTACCGAATACATTAATAATCGTTTTATTTTCTTGCTCTTGAGTAGTTGTTAAGAATGACACATATTGACGAGTTTTTTCATAACCATCTTCTGTAACTTTTAATGTTGATGGTGTACCATCGCCATTGAAGTCAATACCATCTACCACATTATCCATTAGTTGTAGACTATATTTTAGGTTAGTGATACCTGCTTGATTCGAGATATATATACTAGTATCATTACCTTCTACACCATGAGGTATTGTGAATGTTACACCTGTAATCCTATTAGTTTCTACATTCTTGATCGGAGTGAGAGTACCCACATTGAATGTAATATAGTTAGGATTAGTTGGTATATTGAAGCCCATGTTACTAAAGTTAGGATAAATTGTATTGCCTGATAAATCAATTAGACCGATGCGTTCACGACCACCTCTTGTAGCATTACTATTGAACATATATGTAAACAAGTCTTCTTCTTTATCATCTTTCACCACATTCTCGTATCGAGCACCATTTACACAATACTTAGCCTCTAAACCAGCGTAGGTCTGTGGCAATATAATATGCAATGTATTAATTGACACTAATGTATCACCTGATTTAATTGACACATACATTTGTAGAGATTTTGTTTCAGCCAAATGTACGAACTCGATGTATTGAGTAGCATCGTCCGATAAAATAATAGTTTCAGTTTTCTCATATATCTCATCATCTTCATTATATGTAGGAACCACATAGTTCGCGTCGCTAAACGTAATCTCTACTGTATAATTAGCATCTACATACCAATCAAATCCACCAATTGTAAATTTCTTATTATTAGATCCACTAGGCTCAACTTTAACTTGTATCTGACTACCGGTTTGACTAGTATAACCTTGTTTCTCTGCCACAATAGGATTAGTATCTATGCCGATATTGCCCTCTTCACTATTTCTATATTGCTCTGATTTTGGCATTACTGTGAAGTTAATGTCAATATCTCTATCTCCACTGAATGATACTAGATTATCGTAAGTAAGTTTCGCACTAAATTCTTGTTTAGCATTGGTTCTATTGATAGTAATGCTAGTACCATCTACCTCAAACTTATCACTATCATCACTAATCGTACCTAGATAGAAATAATTATCCGCCTCACCATCGTCAGTTTCATCAAGATTGATATCATTTGTTAGATCTACACTATCTATAAAGTTATTATTGTCTGTATCATATCCATCTATAGTAATATCTACACTATCAATATTTAATTCGATTGCTTTGTATGTATACACCACGCGAAGTGTAAGCTTTTCTTTATATGTATATTTTACAACAAAAGTCAAATCTCTATCTACATATTTTTCAGTTATGACTTTATAATCACTACTATCAATGGTAATAATAGACGTATCATTATACGATAAGTTTGAATCACTTAATGTCAATTCTACCCCATCTAGATTAGCTGATTCTATTACTGCAGAAGTCAGTGTATAACTTCCTGGTTCTACTACAAATGGTGAAGAATATCCAGAGGAATCATACTTAATAGTTTTGCTATAAATACCCGCATGTTCATTCTCTGCTATAAGATCTTCATCTTCTGATGTAATACTAACATTTGGCTTTAGGTACACTGTCAATACACCCGCACAATAGATAGATGTACTATCACTACCTGTACCCTTGTAAACTACTGCGAGTCTTAATGTGGTGAAATCATTGACTTCAGAGATTATTGCATTGTTAATTGCTTGATATTGTCCTAATCGAATATATATATCACCATTATGATTAGAGTTTGTTACTTGTTCGTAACTACTACCATTGTGTAAATAATAATTCTTATAATTAGTAGACCAATCAGCAGGTTTACCGCCTTCGATCTTCGCATAATATTCACAATCATCTAATGAATATAAGTACAAGTTTTCTTGACTAGAGAATCCGAGCTCTTCGTACCATGTCGAATCTCTAGTTTCTAATTGTTTTAAAAGTGTTTGAGTACTCGTAGGAACAATATCAATATCTGATCCATTCTCTATATATTGTGTAGATTTAGTTATACTCTTGACATATATTGTATAATATTCATAGTTTCCACTTGCTGTAGTTATTTTGAATAATAAATATCCTTGAGTACCCACATCCGAATCGAGAGTGATTCTATTATTATTGATACTTACTTTGTTATTCGCATAGTCGTCGAAATTTCCATTGACTCCATATGCCACTAACTCAATAGACGTATCCTGATAATCTAGTGGTGGATTTTTAATATCAATATTTATTCTCTTTAATCCTAATAAACTATTATCTAACAGATCTAATACTACACTGCCCGAATTATGGATAGGAATTGCTTCAAATATGAAGTCCTTAGATCTAACTGTATCTGTAAGATTGGTTAGTCCGTATTCTTTAGCATAATCTGATGCTTCCGCTTCAGATTTAAACTTAAACAAGACTTCATTATCTTTTAGATCAGATGCTGGATAGATAATGTCTACCTGCACTCTATTCTTTACTACTATCTCATGATCATATGTGTAACTAGTCTTGCCATCAGCATATGTTATTTCATATGACAATACCACATTCATCTCATCTTCGATAAACTCTGGCCACACGATATTACATGGAACAAACTTAGCAACATCTTTTATTTCACCACCATCTAATTGTAGCTCTATTATATAGATCTTATTATCCGCCAAACTACCAACTAATTCAGTACCGCCATAATTAATGCTAGTGATTTTTATACTAGTAACCTTATCCTGAATATCTGCAGCATCAGCAGTAAATATTCCTGACAAGTTAAACTGAGACAATGAATATGTACTAATATTTTGTGTGCTAGGCACGAATGGTTTTAGTGTTACCTTATTAGTGATATAATAATAATCACCATTAAATGTTAATTTCAAGCAATAATCAGTATATTCTCTGTCTATAAAGTCAAATTTCCACTTATTAGATTCTCCGTTTATAGATATTTCATTTATTGCATTTACATCAGCATCTACTACAAAGATCTTGTCTAAAGTCAGACCACCTAGATTAGATATAATCTTAGAGTCTTCAAATGGTGTCAAAGCAGAGATTTCGATATTATTTGCTTCTGTTATTACTATACTATTCGTAATATTGATATCATTAATAATACCTACTACTTTATCCGCCACCTTAATAGCGAGATCTCCAGTAGTGTTTAGATTTAGATTATATGAATTTGGTATTGTGTCTATATTAGAACTGAAGACTAAATCTGAATTGCTCCATTGATATATTAAGGTATTCAATGCAACATCTATTTTAGCACTATCTGGATTATATACTTTCGTATCCACCAGACTAGATCCATATGTCGCATCAGATATCAAGGCTGGATAAGCTTTAGCTGTAAATATTGCAGATAACCCATCACCTGTCTTCACTGCTTTAGTAACAGTTTCTTTGATTACTACATTAGGTATGATTCTAATCTTGTATTCACGCGTCAATTCTTGAGTATTAGCCACAATTTTAACTTTGTATTCGCCTAGATCAAGACCTGAAGTATCTAAAACATAGTTATCATAAATAGAAGATGTATCCTCTATTTTTTCATATTCACGCGAATTCTCGTCATATTTATAAATATTGATTCCGATTGCTTCACTTTGACTAACAACCTTAATTACTGCAGAGGTTTCAAATTCTGAATCTTTTGCAATAGTTTCTAATAATCTTACCTTAGTGCCTTTATATATGTTTACCGCGCCATCTTCTATATCCCAATTCTTTTTATTTACATTGTTTAGTTCGATACTTGAAATAAATTCAATATAGATATCAGAAATCTTACCTACAGGAGTCGTAACGTCAAACCTAATAGTCATAGGTGTGTACAAGTACTCATTACCTCTAGTAAATGTCCAACCTGCACCTTTATCTTCTATAGTCAGTGCTGTTTTTCCGTCATCAATGAATACGAAACCATCACCCTCTCTAGGCACAGACATATTAGTACCAATAGAACCACATGATATGATTGTTAGGTTCTCAATATTTACACTATTGGCAATGCTAGCTAAAATATTAATTGTAGTATCACCTTTATAGTTGTATGTAATAATATCTGATACGCTTCCATTGATAGTATTTAGAGCGAATCCGTTTTCTGATTTTGGAACATTTTTCCCATTGGTTGGCGCTAAAGTGAATGAACTTTCATTAGCAGTATTAACATTGGCAATCACTTCTATATCGATATAGAACGATGCACCACCTACCATTACTGTTAATGTACTATTTCCTTTTGAATTGATCACTAGACTAGTACCATTCTTAGAAACACAATCGTTACTAAAGTTATACGAGATAGGATATGCCACATTTTTATATTCAGGGTCGTGGAATCCAATCAAACTTGTATCCGCGCCTATCAGTTCATTCAATGTTATAGGAGCGCGCTCTTTACCATTGTATTTATATGTATAGACATATCCACTAGCAGTATATGACATCTCAACACTCATCTTAGGTCTAGATGCATTGGCATCGTTCGCCAACTCTATATACGCAAGACTGTCGCCATCTTTGAATCTATATATCAATCTCTCTGGTGTACTTGATTTAATCTCTAGATTAGATAGGATATCCACATCTTTATTCTCATTCCATACTATTCTAGCCCCTACCGCTACTTCGTAAGCGTCGTATGTGATAGTAAGTGTAGTTTTATCATCTGAAATCACCACACCTGTGATCTTTAATAAATTAGTAATATCCACATTAGATGTGTTCTTAGTACTGAAGTGTGTAGCAAAAGCTTGACCATAGAACTCTTCAAAATTAGCCAATAATCCAGCGTATCCTTCTTTCTCTGTTAGGATTATTTCGTGATCTCCGCTACCTGCATACACATATCCTGGTGCATCTACACTATCCACACCGCTAGTCTTATAACTAACATTGAATAAATCAGATATTGTCACAGCATCGTCTAAAATTGGACGAATATTAGGCGCATAACTAGTAATCCTAGAGAACTCCTTTACTACAACCTGATTCTCAGCATTATCTAAATATTCATTAACAAATCTCTCAACTGAGTAATCTATTTGATCATACTCGAATACGATCTGCGCAATGTATAGATCTATTTTATCTTTAACCGCAGATTTCACTTTGATCGCGTTGACAAAAGTCGACCCATCTACATATCCAACTAATACATATTCTTCGTGTCCGATATCTACTGTATGGATAGGATATTCCCCATCTGATTTTTTTACAAATAACAAGCACTTATCATAACTACCAGATTTCACATTGACGATATCATTTACTTTAACTTCACTATATTCAATCTCCTGACCATATCTGATAGTAAGATCTTTAATATTTTCAGTCTTGATATCATAGGTCATTGCTTGTTCTTGCACTTCAACATCTGTAGTAGCGAAGAATTTATTAATATTCGCCACACCATTGCCATTGACTACCAATATACCTATAGACAAATTTTTATCAAATGTCTTCTTTGGCTTAATAGTCCAATAATTTTTAGCATAATCGTTACTATCTGCTACTACTTTGTCTGATATTTCAAAATACTCTGTAGCATCGATAGACTTGTATGATACTGTACCGGCCTCATCTCTTTCGTACACATCGAGATAACTTCCTGATTCTAATAACTTAATTTTACTATCGCTAGTCAATACTGCTAAGCCATTACTACAGGTATATTTCTTACCATCGATAGTGATAGATTCGATAATCTGACCTATAGGAATGGTAATATTAGATAGCGTCTTCTCCATTCCTGCTACTAACTCTGTTAGTATGATTTGTTCTTCTATATTGCTAGATCCAACAGGAAGGAAGGTAGCATCTCTGAATGAATTATACTCACACAGACTATTCATCTCGATCTCTGAATATCTAATAGGTGTCGTAGTATCACCATTCATATACATTTGAATATTTAGATTACTCATATTGTCCGCGTTAGCGTTGATAGATAGATTAGTATCTTTGAATAAATTTAATACTATTCCTGCATCTCTCATGCTAACTCGATCAACATCTGTAGGTATTACCTTAATAGTCAAATCTGTAAACAACATTTCAGGCACTCTATTCTTATTGCTAACAGCGCCCTCATGACTTTCGTCGTACACATCTCTATCTTGATATGTAGGGAATACCGCAATCTTGAAATAATATTTACCTAGAGCCACCGCAGACGAATTAGCCCTAAACATTAACTGATCGCCTTCATAATAGAAGAGATTGCTGAGTTCCGAATCTTTATTAGCACCTTCTATAGAATTTCTGTCTACCAATATATAGTCCGAACGATAGTTTGTCTCCGAACTACCTACATAATACAATTCTACATCTTTACCATCTTCTTTAGCAATAGGATCTATAGAATACGAAGGTCCAACCTTGTAATCCATAGTGATAGACTGATCAAGTCCTATTTCGATCTCTTGAGTAGCCTCTGACTTAGTGCTAGTCTCATGATCAACGTATATCGATTCAATTCTTCTATCAATCCATAGAGATAGATTTTCTTCAACATATACTTTTCGATCTTCTCTACAAGCACGAATATTAATCAAACCTTGATTCTCATTGCTATCTATATAATGACCTTCCGCAAAATCTGACTTTAACTTGAAATAAATCTTCTCATTACACTCCACCGCATAACGATTATTAGCTCCCTTAGGCAACGCATCGCCTTTACCATCACATAGGACAATGAGATCATTACCGATATTGTCATTAAACCATATATAACAATTTTTTCTATTCACCGGATATTCTTCGTTCGAATTAGTACCAGTCAAGACAAAGTAATAAAGATCTCTATTGTCATCATAGTACGAACTAATGCTCTCGTTATATGCTACTCTCCAATCTTCATCTTGAGCCTCACGCTCCGCATCGGTCAATACGGGCAATATAATCCTGTGATTATCATCGAATGACAAAACCTCCGGATATAATACCGGAGTACTAAATTTACCCTGTATAGCCAAGACTCCAATAGTGGCACCAAACAGTCCCACAATCGAACCCAAAACTATACCTATTACTTTCCAAATTCTTTTCTTCATAACCCCTACCTAAATGCGAGATAATAATTTTATTTTCCCCGTGTAATAATAATTATTATCTACAAAAACTTACAAAATAATTATAAATTATTTATATTTTTTTGTCAAATAAATATAGATCAAAAATTAAATTCACAAACATTAAAAACTCAATCTCCGTTTAATAATATTATCCTAGATTGAATTTTGAAAAATTTATTAAAAAATACCGAAAATTTTGTATTTTTTTCAGTATTTTTAACTATTTTTATTGATTTTTATTTAATTTTTCAAATATTTTTATAAAATTTTCTACATCTATATCTTCTGGACGAATATTGATATCAAATCCAACCCCAGTCAACACTTCAATAATATCATCTTTAACATATCTGGATTTCAAATTATTGACCAATGTTTTTCTCCTCATTGAGAATGCCAGATGAATGAAATTTTTAAACTCATCAAAGTTAGAAATTTTATATTTATTATGTGGCACAAGTTTGCACAATGCACTATCAACTTTAGGCGCTGGAGTGAAACATTCTTTTCTAACAATTCTAGGAATACTTACATCAAATATAGACTGAAGAATCACACTCGTAATACCATATTCTTTCGTGCCATGACCACCAGCAAATCTATCCGCCACTTCTTTTTGAATTAGAACCATTATAGACTTGAACTTATCAAGATGATCTACCAATCTAAATATAATCGGCGTAGTGATATAATAAGGAATATTCGCCACTACTCTAGCTTGACCATCAAATAGAGATTCAATATCTGCATCCATAAAGTCCATGTAATAAAACTCTATATTGTCGTGTCTAGATTTTTTCTCCTCTAAGATAGGAACCAACGATTTATCTATTTCAAACGATATTACTTTATTAGCACGCTCTGCCAACACTTCAGTAAGAGTACCCGCCCCCGCACCGATCTCAAGCACTGTATCACATTTTGACACATCTCCATCACTCGCTATTGCATTCAAAAGATTCTTATCAAATAAAAAGTTTTGTCCTAGACTTTTCTTAAAATTTATTGACTTTTCTTGATTTTCTACATTTTTTTGTTGATTTTTTATCATTTTTCACCACTTTTTATAAAATTTTCTAGAAATTTCCAATGTCTAATTTTATCAAAATCATTGACATCTTAATTTTATTTTGATAAGATTATATTGATGATAGATGCAATTCTTCATCAATACTAATCAATTAGAATTTAAAATTCTAATCATTAGTATAACATACAAAAGATAAAAAGTACATAGATTTCACAAAAGAAATACTAAAGAAAAAGCGAGGATTATTCCTCGCCTATTTTTTATTCTCCAAGCAAACTAATGTCGGCATTATAAGAATCGACTAAATCATCTTCGGCTTTCCTTGCTTTCTTTACAACCTCATCAATCTCTGAAGTATAATAATCATTAAAATATTTTTTATATGCTGGAGCATATTTAGGGAAATTAGATTTTAGATATCTGAACCACACTTTCGCCAACTCTCTATTGCAACCACTATAAACCCCTGTTAGTGCTCCATATTTATCTAACCTTGCACCAAACGCTGACAAACCCAACTCAAACTCAGCTGACATATAATCTCTAGGACAATTTTTACCACAGTCCCAATCTCGTATAATTATAGCCAAAACCATTTCCGGATAGATTTTACCATCTTTCCCTTTTATATGCTGAGTGTAACATCTAGCAGTATGCAAAGTCATCTGTTCATGTTTCTTCATATTATATGTAGTAACAGTATCAAAAGCCTTGAGCAACTCATCACTCATTATACTAAAAACATCTTCTTCATCAAATGTTAAATAATTAAAATCTTCAATATTTTTTAAAGCTTCTTTTATATCAGACATTTATTCCTCCTTTACTTATTCATATTTATACATATCATCCAGTTCTTGATTGTATTCAAAATTTGCCACATTCACTTCTTCATCATATTTAATCTTAGAATGTAACAATTTAATTTCTTTAACCCTTTTAATATATTTCTCAAAAGAATCTTTCCAAACTTCAGGATAAAGTTTATTTAACATCTTTCTCCACGCGATGGTCAATTCTCCATCATATCCATTGTAGATACCTCTAGGACTAATATCCCTATCCAACCCACAAGTAAACGGTGTTAATGATAACTCAAAGTGAACAGCACTATTCTCTATTACCCTCCTTAGCATCCAATCATAATCTTTTATAATAATATTCATGATAATCTTAGGATACCATTCATTATCTTTACCCTTAATTAGATCGTATGAAGAATGTTCTAGATCTAACTCCATCTGCTCACGAGTACGCATATCATATGACGTTTCACTATCGAACGCTTTCAATAGAGTGTCAGACATCTCATTAAATATCCATTCAAGATCAAGATCTACAATATTGTAATCTTGGACCAAATCACTAAGTTTACTCATATTTTACCTCTTGAGAACTTTATATCACAATTTCTAAAACTTGTCAACACGATTTTATCAAATAACAGTTGACATTTTATGAAAAATACCTTATTATTAAAATAGAGAAACGATATATAAGTTCGAGGAGTAAGTCAAAGCTCGCCTATAGAGAATGGTTATCACCGGCTGTAAGTAACCTAGGAATGAATTGATTGAAGGTAGCGAACGAGTTCAAGTGAAGAAGCATAGTAGACCACTTGCGTTGTGAGAAATACGTTAGTTTTAAATTAAGATACAAAGTAAGGTGGTACCGCGATCATTCGCCCTTATGTCTGTAATATTATTGCAGGCATGAGGGCTTTTTATATTTAGCCCTATAAATAATAAGGATAAAGGAGATATTATGTTAGACAAAACATACGAACCACAAAACAAAGAAACACTTATATACAAAAAGTGGGAAGAGTCAGGTTGTTTCAAACCAAGAACCGACACTGATAAAGATTTCAAGGGTGAAACCTATTCAATAATAATGCCACCACCAAACATCACTGGACAATTACACATTGGTCATGCATTAAACAATACCACTCAAGATTTCTTGATCCGTTACAAAAGAATGAATGGCTTCAATACTCTATGGATCCCAGGAACTGACCACGCATCTATCGCCACAGAAGTTAAGATCATCGATGCACTAAGAAAAGAAGGACTATCTAAAGAATCTTTAGGTAGAGAGAAGTTCTTAGATCGTGCTTGGCAATGGAACGCACAATACGGCGGACGTATCAAACTACAACTTAGAACTTTGGGCTGTAGTTGTGATTGGGACAGATGCGCTTTCACCATGGACGAATCGCGTCAAAAAGCAGTATTAGACGTATTTAAGAATCTATACGATGAAGGATTGATCTATCAAGGTAAAAAACTAATTAACTGGTGTCCTTGCTGTAAGACTGCATTGTCCGATGCGGAAGTTGAACATGAAGACGAAGATTCTTTCTTCTGGCACATTCGTTATCCTTACGCTGATGGATCTGGTTATCTAGTAGTAGCCACTACCCGACCAGAAACATTATTTGGAGACGTTTGCGTAGCAGTTAACCCTGAAGACGAAAGATATTTCGGCAAAATCGGTAAAATGCTCAAACTACCAGCTACTAACAGAGAAATTCCATTGATCGCTGATAATTATGTAGAAAAAGATTTTGGTACCGGAGCAGTTAAGATCACCCCAGCCCACGACGCTAACGACTACGAAGTCGGTAATCGCCACAATTTTGAACCTCTCTGCGTAATGAACATAGATGGAACAATGAACGAATATTGTGGACAATTTGCTGATCTTGATAGATATGAATGCAGAAAACAATTAATAGACTATCTAAAAGAAAATGATCTAATCGAGAAAATTGAACCATATAAATTAGCAAAATCAACTTGCTATCGTTGTCATAATGCAGTTGAACCTATGATCAGTAAACAATGGTTTATGAACATGAATGAAATGGCTAAACAAGCGCTAGAAGTAGTAGACAATGGACAATTGCAAATAATTCCTAATAGAGTAGAAAAAATATATAGAAATTGGCTAAACAATATCAGAGATTGGTGTATATCTCGTCAATTATGGTGGGGACACAGAATCCCAGCATATTACTGCGAAGAATGTGAAAATATAATGGTAGAGACTACTGCCCCACACGTTTGTAGCAAATGTGGCAGTACTCATATTCATCAGGACGAAGACGTATTGGATACATGGTTCAGCTCTGCTCTATGGCCATTCTCTACATTAGGATATCCAGAACAAACTGAAGATCTCAATAGATTCTTCCCTACTACAACATTAGTAACAGCCCAAGATATTATTTTCTTCTGGGTGGCACGTATGGTAATGCTCACTAAGAAGACGATGAACAATATTCCATTTAGTAAAGTTCTCATTAATGGTATTGTTCGTGATGATGAAGGTAAGAAGATGAGCAAATCTTCTAATAACGGCGTAGATCCTATTGAAATTATTGAAAAATACGGCGCCGACGCTTTAAGATTCTCATTATTATTAGGTAATGGCACAGGCAACGACTTTAGATTCAGCGAAACTAAGATCTTAGAAGACAGAAAATTCATCAATAAAGTATTTAATAGTGGTAAATTCTTAGAATTATGCATGAGTCAAACTACCCCTGTAGCATTAGACAAATCAAAACTTAATATCTTTGACAAGTGGATTTATACTAAAATGCAAAATGCAATAGATGACATTACAAAACATATGAATGCTTTAGATGTATGTCAAGCAGTTAATAGAATGTATGACTTCGTTTGGGACGACTTCTGTGACTACTATATCGAGCTAACTAAACCATTTGTATATAGTGAAGACCCTGACACTCGTGCTCATGCAGTTGCCGTATTAAAAGATGTATATATCAACATCCTAAAATTATTGCACCCTATCATACCTTTTATTACAGAAGATATTTATTCAAATTTCGGATCAGGCTTCTTGATGGAACAAGATTACGCTACATCTATTGGCAAATTTGAATCAGAGAAAAATCAAGTTGACGCAATCATCAATCTCATTCAAAAAATAAGAGAAGTAAGATTAAATCTAGACGTAGCTCCAGCCAAAAGAATATCATTAGTAATCAATTCTAATAAAACCTCCAACGATAGTCTATCCACATTAAACGAATCAAGGTTGGTTTTAAGCAAGATGGTAAATATTGAAAAACTAGAAATCATAGATTCGACTCCTGAAAATACAATCAACTTCTTGACCGAACTTGGTGAGTTCTACTTCTACAAAAACGAAGTAGTAGACACAGAGAAAGAGCGCGCTCGTATTACTAAAGATTTAGAAAAAATTTCTAACGAAATTACACTTCTAGGTTCAAGACTAAACAATCCGAACTTTGTTAATAAAGCTCCTGCAGAACTTGTTAAAAAAGAACAAGAGAGATTTGACTTCTTGCAACAAAGCAAAGACTCGTTAGAAGCAAAATTAAAAC
>JBKSNA010000042.1:0-2039 GCA_046882085.1 Clostridia bacterium | reverse complement strand
TACTTTAGAACTAACTATTAGTGTACCTGCAGCATGTATAGATGTATGACATGGTAATCCTTCAAGTCTCATTGCCATATCAAATACTTCAGGATATATTTCTTGCCATTCTTTTAGTTCTGGTACTGCTTCTAGTGATTCCTCTATCGATAAGTCAGTTTGTTTCTCTGTACCGTCATCTGATTCTTCATATATACATTGAGGTATTAGTTTAGCTATTGCATCTTCAGTTTTTAAATCTATATTATATAATTTGCAGACACTTCTAATACATGAACGTGCTTTCCTTATACTGAATGTAGATACTGCTGCACAATGATCTGCACCATAAGTATCTAGAGTATATTTAAATGCATAGTCTCTACCTTCTCCACTCATTAGATCTATATCTATATCGGGTATACTACCGCGTCTTTCATATGACAGAAAGCGTTCAAATAGGAGTCCATGTTTAACAGGATCCGTTTTTGTGATTCCAAGAAGATAGGAAATTAAAGATCCGCTTGCACTACCTCTACCATATCCTACAAGATATCCTGCATCTACTACATGGTCTATTATGTCTTTCATTATTAGGAAATAAGAACTGAATCCTAGGTCGTCTATTACTTCTAGTTCTTCATACATTCTACTAACATACTGAGATGGATTAGTTATTTTATATTGTATCTCGTCTAGTCTATCAAGACATAGCTTCTCAATATATGTTTTAGGTGTGTATCCTTCAGGACATTTGAACTCTGGTAGGTTTAGTTTCTCTGCATCAAAATTATATTCTTCTATCTTGTTTGATAATTCTATAGTGTTATCTAATGCCTGATTAATAGTGTCAGAATCATACAATTCTGGGTTAAAACTATTAAATAATTCTTCTCTGCTCATCATATAATATATTTTGTCTTCATAAATACTTTCGTCTTCATTCTCAGGTGCTTTAAGTTTTCTTTGGATTCTGATGTGAAAGTCGTGAGTTTTCCAGTCTTTTTTCTCAACGTAGTGAACGTCGTTCGTTGCGATAACTTTGATTTTTCTCTCCTGTGCGATGGCCAGTAGTCCTGCGTTGACTTCAATCTGCTCTATAAAGTTTCCAGGCTGTATTTCAAGATATAGATCATCGCCAAACATCTCTTGTAATTGCTCAATGTGGTCAACGGCTTTATCTATATTTTTGTCCAAAATCATTTGAGGGGCATATCCGCCCACACAAGCAGTGGTACAGATAAGCCCCTCAGTATATCCTTTCATATGCTCCAAATCTATTCTAGGTTTATAATAGTAATATTCAACAGATGCGTCAGAAACGATTTTTAGCAAGTTTTTGATACCTACATCATTTTTGGCAATTAACACCATATGATATAATTTCTTATGGTCGTTATCTTTGATTGTACAGTCTTCTGTCAAATATATCTCACAGCCAATAATTGGCTTAATTCCGTTATTTACACATTCGTAGTAAAAACCGTACATGTTACCTAATGAGCCATGATCGGTAATTGCTACAGATTCCATTTTTAGCTCTTTTGCCTTTTTTACGATATCTTCGTTAGTTGCGATAGAATCGCCAACTGAGCCTTTTGTGGTATGAAGGTGAGTTATGCAATAATTGCTAAGATAAGAATTCTTCGTCATCTTCTTCAATATCTATCTCAAAAATGTCATCTGCTCCTAGTGGGATTTCACCATCATTGTCTTTCATAGTGCAATTTAGGCATTGTTTGTCTTTATAGCCAGATTCAAAATTTATACATGTAAAAGCATAATCCTCATCTTCATTCAAATCTATAGAAATACTTTCTCTAGTACAATAGCATTTTTTATTAGCAAAGTCATATGGACTTAGGCAACAAGATGAATTATATTTACATCCTGTCATATAACATTCTACAACTGTTTTATTTTTATTTTTGTTTTGCATTTA
Source organism: Clostridia bacterium (assembly GCA_046882085.1). Taxonomy (GTDB): domain Bacteria; phylum Bacillota; class Clostridia; order Christensenellales; family UBA1242; genus Onthoplasma. The sequence goes on along the minus strand of JBKSNA010000042.1, from coordinate 118 downwards.
TTTATCCTTTCCGTACTCTTCACATTTTTGGTTATTGAACTCTAAAATCTCCTTAAGGATGGATCTATGACATACTTTATCATCTTTTTCATAACAAATCAAGAATATATCATAACCA
>JBKSNA010000041.1:0-2418 GCA_046882085.1 Clostridia bacterium | reverse complement strand
TTGCGCGTTAGATATTAAACTAATTTTCTTCGCCATTGCTTGAAAAAATAGTTGTTGTAACAATAAAAAATGTGCATGTTTGCACATTTTTTATTATCAATATAATTATTCTTAAAATAAATCATCATCGTCATCATCGTCGCCGTTTTGTTTAGCCATGATGCTATTACGCATTTTGATATCGTAGAAGATAGCATCTTCATCAAGCATTCTTTTTTGTTGATATCCTTCTTGAGCTCTAGAGATATCATATGCGTGTTTTACTTCGAAGTAAGGTGTTACAGTTGTTTTTAGTGCGGCGTTTGGAGTGAATGATTTGATTATGATTTGCTTCTTATCTCTAAATGACATTAATTCATGAGGATAAGCGATAGGAATAGATTTAGTAACTTTTGAGTAAGATTTTGATTCTTTGCCATCTGGTCCTACGCTTTTATTTTCATTTTCTTCTACGATGGTCTTATTGCCTAATAGTTCGCTAAATTCTTTGTTTGTAACAGTGTCTTCAGACGCAATATATACTTGAATAGGGCAGTTGTCTTTAATAATCTTACCTTCATCTTGACCATACACTTGATATAATTGGCTGTAAGATTGGACACATAGTTCGAAGAATATACCACGAGAACGACCTACCGCCATAGTAGATCCAAATTCAGGGAACTTAGGCATATTACCAAATTCGTCTAGCATGAAGTATACATTTCTGTGTAGTCTTCCGCCTATTGCTTGTGCTTTTTCTACCAATTTCTTATACAACTGAGTAACGAATAGAATAGCCAATGGATAACGAGTACGTATTTCATCTGGGATAATTAAGAATATAGCAGTAGGAGTTTCGTCCATATTTACGAAGTCTACTTCAGTACGAGATGTCATAAGGCTGATACCTGAGTCGCTGAATAGCGATACCATACCTGATACGAAACCCATGTAGTTTTTAGATGTAGTATCTGCATTTTGTAATGCTGTAGAAGCAAGATTTCCTACTTTGCTGAATTTATCTCTATTTTCAAATAAGTATTTCTTTAGAGTAGCGAAAGTATCTCGTCCGCTGTCGGTAGTATTACATATTTTGTATACATTATAGAAGTTGTACTTATCTTCAGTAAGTTTTAACTCTGGAATACGGCTATCTTCTAGCATTGCTAGCAATACTGCTTGGATCAATCTTCTAGCAGTCTTTTCCCAGCTTGGATCTTTGGCACTCTCTACTGGAGCTAGTGTAGTACATATATCTTCTAGAGTAGAGAAGGTCTTATCTCTTAGATCTGATGCGATTACACGCATTTCACCTTCTAATACATCTTTATCCACGAATGCTACACCGTTAAATTCATACCAGCGAGAATTGTTGAAGTCAAAAGGTCTTTGGATTTTTAAATTATAATTTTTTGGATTGTCTCCGATCGCGTGTACACGAACTTCTTTATCCAAGTTGAAACTACGATGATACATTTGATAAGGATAAGTTAGTGGGTTCCACTGCATAGATTCAGATGGATTACGAAGGTTGATTACTTTAACATCATAACCTTCCTTTTTGAATTTATTAGAACATTTTTCATACAATTCACCTTTTGGGTCAGTGATAACGAATGAAGGCTTAGATGCTGTCATACTCATTAATTGCAATGATGGAACAACGAATCTAGAAGTCTTACCTGATGATGTAGTACCTACACATAGGGTGTGAATTGGCTCTACAAAGTTGATGTCCATGTTGCTACCTTTCTCTTCGGCGCGAACAAGTATACCGTCTTTTTTGCATGAGCGTATAGTAGATAATGTGTTATAATTGAATCCCTTTTCTTTCTTAAGATCATCATCAGTTACGAAATCTTTATTGAAGAATTGACTTACTTCTTTACCTTGAGCATCTTTTACTTTGTCTACAGCCTTGTCTTTTTTCTTGCCTTTACCATCTAATAATTTTAGTAAATCGTATACCAATAGACAGGCTACAGCGAATGCTCCGATACCTAAACCTGAGTATATGTTAGATGGCGAGAATAATATCTTGCCGGTGTTGAAATAACTCAAAGCTACAGTACCGATGACTGTAAATAAAATGAACATGATTACATATTTTACTATTGATTTAGCGAACGCTTTCATATTTCTCCTTTTTTATTACCTTTATTGTAAGTATTTTCCTTCATTCAGTCAAGAAAAATGGTGTAAATATTTTGAAAATGTGAAATTAATAAATATTTTCCATATTTTTACGAAAGATATTATTGTTCAGAAAAAATATTACAAAGTAATTATTTTTAATAAAAAGAAAAATCTAGAAAAAAATAAAAAAAATTAAAAAATATGTTGAAATTAGTTGATTTTCTGATTTCAACTTGTTATCATTAAATCATACAAATGCACAAGATTTTGATTGTGCTAATTAAAGGGGGAAATATTATG
>JBKSNA010000040.1:0-9514 GCA_046882085.1 Clostridia bacterium | reverse complement strand
GCAGAAATAATAATAGCCCAACATGAAATAGCACACCACGGTCTTGGTAATAATACATATAACATATCATTAAACGTTACACTATCTGTTATTACCATAGCGGATACATTTTTTATTCTTCTAACAACTTCGAACAATAAAATCATACCTGCTAAAACCCACAATATAATTTTACGAGATTTCTCACTTCTTTTTCTAAATATAAATGCTATTGCAATGATAGTCGCTATACAGGTTAGTAATACTAAAATATGTGGTAATTTCCATTGCATATCCACGTGTGGATTGCTAAATCCCGGGTTAATCTCATTATTAACACCAAAAAACCATTCCCTAAATGACATATTTTCTCCTCTTATTAATAATATTTACATTTTTCTACAAAATAATACTAATGTTTATTTATAAAAAAAGCAAATAAATATGCAACAAACGTGAAATTTATTGCAAAATTATGTAGATTTTGGTAGTATAAATAAGAAATATATGGGAAATTATGAATTTGTTTTGGTATATACTCTCTTTAATAATTTGTGCAGGTATTGTTGTAATACTTTATTTCGCACTAAGAAATAAATCTCAGAAGATTCAGAAAATTGTTTTGTTCACGATTTTGGTTATTTCTGTCATTATGCACTTTACGAAATCTCTATACCCTCCTTACTCTACTGATATGAGTAGAATGCTTAGAGATAGTTGGTTTATTAATATTTGTGGCGCCAATATTGCGCTCTTCCCATTCATGTTCATATCTAAAAGTAAATCTGCTAAGGATTATATGTTCTACCTTGGTGTTTTAGGCGGTTTAGTCGCTGTTATATATCCACTAGAAGTCATGCTTAAGTCAAATCCTTCTGGTGAGATCTTAGATATCATTCGATTCTATTGGCACCATCTCATGCTCTTCGCTGTGCCATTACTGATGATTTTATTCAAGATACATACTCTAAGCTACAAGAGAATTTTGTATATACCACTATGGTTGCTAGCAGTATGTGCATTCTGTATGCTAAATCAAGTATTACAAAGTGAACTCGGATTTATCCCTATGAGAGGTGAAGACATATTCGATACACATTATAAGAATTCATCTTTGATATGGGGACCACCTGATATTGATTTGATTCGTTGGATGGTGCCAGAATTCATGCGAACTATTCCATTCGGCCCGCATGCCGGTGAGACTAAATACTGGCCACTGCTCTGGGCAATCGTTCCTTTGTATATTTGTCTAGTACCTTTATGTTTCTTATTAAGTATGATATTTGACTTCAAAAATATCAAGCAGGATATCAAGAATCTAATTAACAGAACAAAGCCTAAGAAAGCAAATTCGAATAAATAAAAAAGAGCAAACTAATTGCTCTTTTTTATTTCTTTCTACATATGTATAGCATATGGCAACTATACCCTTGTAAGTCTTCCCTTTCGCAGACTGATAATTGATATTTCACCCATACTTTAAATTCTTCTTCTGTTAGTGCATTTATCTTATCAGAAATAATATTCACTATGCCATCTACAGCGACATTGTGCATATATTCTATATCATACTCTTTCATTATGTTTTTGAATTCTTGTATATAGAATGGTGCAAATATTCCTTCTGGATATCTTACTAGTTTGAAATTTTCATCAAAATCATTAAGATATCCATCTAAGAGATGATCTACTGCCCAATCTGCAAACACTCCATCACTTGTAATGTAAGCAAACATTATTATACCATTCTTCTTGGTAACACGAATAGCCTCCGTTATAGCCTTATGTATATCATCATCATTATACAGATGATATAATGGTCCCAATACTAAAGTCATATCAAATGTATTGTCAGGAAATCTTGATAGATCTACAGCATCGCCTTGTTCTGCGGTTATTCTCATATCTTTGGTTATTTTGCTTTTTAATATTTCCAAATTATGTTCTGTATATTCAATAGCTGTTACATCATAACCTTGACTCGCGTAATATAACGAATATCTGCCTGTTCCAGCACCTACTTCTAAAATTTTATCATTTTGCTTCAAATATTTTTCTATATAATTAGTAGTAACACGGTATTCAACATTGTGAGTATTGTCTTTTATGAGTCTATTATCTTCATCATAATTTTCGTAATGATTATTTATTAAAGATCTTCTATTATCCATAATCTTCTCCTATATTTTGATTATAACATTAAAAAATAAAAATGTATACAAAATGTTTGCACTTTGTATACACCTTATTAAAAATTTTTACACACTTTTTCTTGACTGACGGTCAACATTCAACACTACTCATAGCGTTAAAACTCTCGCTTGTTTTGCTTGTGCTCGCAACTGCTTGCACATTCGCCTAACACTCAGTTTTTCCTTTCCCCTTCAAAACATTCGCTTTGTGGGGACCCCAACTGTCTTTATGCTGCCTATCTACATTGAGAACAACACCAATAGCAGACATAAAGACTAGCAAACTTGTTGAGCCGGCAGAGATGAACGGAAGTGGCAATCCCGTCGGAGGAATTGAGCCTGTTACGACCGCTATATTGAGAATGGTTTGTATCGATATGACCGCTCCAATGCCGAAACATAAGAAGGCTGAGAATTTATTGTTTGCTCTCATGCCAATGATAAATATATTGATGATCAGTACTAAGAATATTAGACATAAAACCATACAACCTATTAGTCCTAATTCTTCTGCTATTATGGAGAATATGAAGTCTGACTCGCTGAATGGCAAGAAAAGCTCTGCCTGACGACTATTAAATAGCCCTACACCCCATACTCCACCACTGCCTATAGCGTATAGCGACTGAATGAGTTGGTATCCTTCATCTAAAGGATTCTCCCATGGATTGATGAATGCGACTATTCTGCTTAGTCTATATGGCTCTATAATGATCAAGAGTACGACTAATGCCAATGCTGGTACTATCATCATACCGAAGACCTTTAGTCTCATGCCACCTATGAACATCATGAAGATTAGTGTGAATGCTACGCACATAGTAATCGACATATTCGGCTCTAACATAATGAGCAGGCAATACACACCGCCCAGCGATAGTACTATCAAAATATGTTTCCATTTCTCTAGTTTGTCTCCATCGGATAAATATCCTGCTAAGAAGAATACTAATGAGAATTTTGCTACTTCGCTTGGTTGCATAGTGAATCCGCCTATACCAATCCATCTAGTAGCACCATAGCTAGTCCTACCCAAGCCTGGTATGAAGACCAAAACTAAAAATATGAGTCCTACAAAATAAAAAATCCAATAGAATTTCTTGTATATCTTGTGATTAATAAATCTGCAGATAATCAATCCAAATAGACCAATGACTACTCCCAATATTTGTTTCTTGAGATAGAAGAACTCATCGTTATAATTAACTATTGCAGAATACTTACTTGCACTATATACCATGATGCAACCAAAAACAGATAACCCTATAGTAGATAACAAGACTAAAATACTATTTATTCTGCGAGATCTCATACGCTCTCACTTTTCGGTCAAATAATCTACCGCGCTCTATGTAGTTCTCGAATTGATCATAACTAGCACTCGCTGGTGATAATAGTATTGTGTCGTTTGGTATCGCCAACTCAATCGCCATATCTACCGCATCTGATAAGTTGCCTACTTCATGAATATTAAAATCTGTATTGGCATTAATTAGATCTCCAGATATCTCTCCAAACACTATTATCTCTTTCACCTTTTTAGATAAGTGCGTAAATAAGTATGAATAATCAAGTCCTTTTTTAGATCCTCCTAATAGCAATACTACACCGCTCTTCATCGAATCAACCGATGCTAATGTTGATGCAATATTAGTAGATTTGCTATCATTTACAAAACGAATATTATTCACCACTGCCACCAATTCATTACGATATTTCTCTCCAGTAAATGATATTAGTGCTTGGCGCATCTTTTTGATACATACCTTATAAATGTATCCATATGCTATGGCACACATAGTGTTATATATATTATGCTTGCCTTTAATCGGTAATTCATGAGTTGATATTACCCTATCGTCGAACAAATAAATATATCCATCTCTAAGACAAATATCCGCATGATGATCGCATGAGTATGTAATTTTTTTCGCATTGCATTCTATATCTATGTCTTCATCAAGATTGACTACTATAAAATCTTTAGACTGAATGTTTTGAAATATTTTCTTCTTAATCTTTGTATATATATCCATATCTCCATGTCTTAATAGATGGTCTGGAGATATATTTAGAATAGTCGCTATATGCGGGTGAAACATATCGCAATGCTCTAGCATAAAACTACTCACTTCGGCTACTTTGATATATCGTTTCTTCTCAAGTACTGCTCTAGATAATGGATATCCAATGTTCCCACAAGCAATCGCTTTGTATTTTTGATTAAGTATCGCAGTAATGAGTTGAACTGTGGTAGTCTTGCCATTTGTTCCTGTGATAGCGACTAGTTTATCACAAAACTGTGAAGCAAATTCTAATTCGCTAAATATCTTCACTTCCTGAGCCATAGCCATGCATAAAAACTTATTATCAATAGAAATAGACGGCGATACAATCATATAATCCATCTGCCTAATAAGATCTTCATTAATCTCATTTAGTACATAACAATTCGGAATATGCAGATTCCGTGCTTTGTTCTCATTATCATCATACAAAAATACATTGGCATGCAATTTCTTCAGTAGTCTACTAACGCTTTCCCCTGACGAGCTAAGACCATATACTAAAAAATTTTTATACTTAAAATTCATATTACCACCTACATCATTGTATTAGCTGTTTTGAGAATTATTACACCATGTAGAAAATTATACATAATGCGCCCAATATTACAGTAGTAGCAGAATATATGGCGACAATCTTCGGCTCACCCAATCCGCACATTTGGAGATGATGATGAAATGGCGACATTTTGAATATTCTTTTCTTCTTCCATTTGAAAGAAACGACCTGTAATATTACAGACAACGCACTAAAAACAAAACAAAATCCAAGAATTGGAACAATTAATTCAAATCCTAATATGCACGCACTAGCACCTATATAACCGCCTAAACATAACGATCCCGCATCTCCCATGAATATACTCGCTTTATTAGTATTAAACATCAAAAAGCCTAAAATTGATCCAACAAACAACATAGATAATAGATTAATATTTTCTATATCGGATATTATACCACCTACTTGTCCGTTGTTATATAAACCAGCAGATACGATACTCGTAATCACAGTGAAGAATATTAAATAATACATACTAACATTACCAGCTAGTCCATCTAAACCATCTGTTAAATTAACACTATTAGTAGTAGCCAGCATTACTAATAATATTAGCGGAATAATCCAAAAACCTAAATCTATCTGCTTGTCCATGAATGGTATAAAAATCTTTCCGCCACCTGACAAAAAATAAATATACAATGCTAGAATAATAGAAATACCTAGTTGTCCAATGATCTTTTGGTATGGGCGCAAGCCTAGATTTTGTTTGTACTTGATCTTCAGATGATCGTCCATCAGTCCAAGAATACCAAAAAACACACTGGATAATAAACAAATGATCCAATTAGTATCAAAATCTATAATTAAAAATGCTAAAGATAGTGTAGTGATCATAAACACTACACCGCCCATAGTTAAAGTACCATTTTTTTCTTTATGACTCTCGACATAATGAAGGATTGTCTGCGATGCTCGCTTTTTACGGAAATAATTAATAATTATTGGCATTAGCATCACAGACAATGTGAAACTTAATAAAAACGCTATTAATAATTCGATCATGCTTTCATCTCATTGGATATATAATATTTGAAATAATTGTCCACCACATCATAATCACTATAATGATATTTTACTCCTTTGATTTCTTGATAGGTTTCTGCACCCTTGCCTAATATTGCTACTATGTCATTAGGTTTAGCGATGGTGAGTGCATACTCAATAGCCGATCGCCTATCTGTAATTCTCACCATATTCTTGCTATCAATATCTCTCACTATGTCATCTATGATCATCTCAGGATTCTCATCGCGCGGATTATCACTAGTAACGATGACATAATCACTTAGCGACAATGCCATATCTCCCATCTCTCCTCGCTTAGTCTTATCCCTATTCCCACCACAACCAAATACTGTAATGATACGATTAATAGGCATTTTCTTGACAGCACTGAGTACATTCTTGATACCATCTGGAGTGTGTGCGTAATCGACCATTACGTGATAGTCTGTAGGCACATTCAAAATATTGAAGCGCCCTGGTATGATAAATTCATTATCTGTAATAGTCCTAACTATTTCTTTGATATCAAAGCCTAGATTAATTAATACAGAGATAGCCATCATTATATTAGATATATTGTATTCGCCCATTAGATTAGTTTTTACTAAATGTGATTTGTTCTGATACTCTATTTTGAAAATGCTACCTTTCATTGTTTGTTTGGACTCGATAAGTTTTAATTCACCATCTTGACCAAATGATAAGATTTCAATATTTGCTTTCTTTTTAATATCTCGACCTTCTTTAGTATTGAAATTAACTACCCCCATCTTAGCATGTGAAGAATCAAATAAACTTGATTTGCATTTAGTATAATTCTCCATAGTAATAAAGTAATCTAAATGATCTTTGGTAATATTAGTGAGTCCTACTACATCATAATAAATATTGTCTATTTTATTGAGTGCAATAGAATGTGCGCTAACTTCCATCACACAATATTCACAATTATTATTCTCCATATCTCTTATCGTCCTATGTAGATCAATAGGATCTGGTGTAGTGAGTTTGTTCGGAAGCATTAGACTGCCAATAAATATTCCTTGTGTACCGATTAGCCCTACCTTCTTACCCATCTTGGTCAATATATCTCGCACTAAATATGTGCTAGTAGTCTTGCCATTTGTACCTGAGATACCCACAAATTTCATCTTAGACTTGTAGGTTGCGAAAAAGATAGAACTAATATAAGACATGGTCGATCTCACATCTTCTACCAAAATCTGTGTAATAGGTATATCTAAATACCTCTCAACAACTAGACAAACTGCACCATTAGTTATACTCTCACGAGCGAACTCATGACCATCTTGCGATAATCCTTTGATGCAAAAATATATGCCATTATTCATTATTTCTTTGCTATCACAACTAAGCGCGTCTATGTCGATTTCTTTATAATTCTTGATACCTATGAATTTTAAATTCTCTATAATATCATATAATTTCATGGCGTAACTCTCCTTACTTGACTAATTTAACAAAACTAATTATCACTTTCATCACCCATTACAAAACTAGACAAAAACTCTTAATTTACGATCAAATAAACAATTTCTCCTAAATATAGTTTTGTGCCCTTGGGTGGTAACTGCATTATTACATATTCTCCATCTCCATCAAATAGTGCATTGAGTCCTATCTTTTTTAGTTCTGCCATTGCATTAGCTATAGTCATGCCTGTTACATCTATCATCTCTATATTTGGTTGATTTGCTAATTGACTAGAGTCTGTCGCCGGTAATGATTTTACGTCAAATATTGATGAGAATATTCTCTCCCCAATAGGCTTAGCTACTACTCCTCCGTAGTAAGCTCCATTTGATGGTTCGTTCACAGATATAGCTAAGATATATTTAGGATCACTTGCTGGATATGTACCAATGAAACTAGATATATATTTACCATTAGCTATTTGACCATTCTCGTCATACTTTTGAGCTGTACCTGTCTTACCACCAGTGTCATATCCTGCTACAAAGGTATATTGACCTTCGCTATTAATATTATTAGCGAGCATCATATTGATAGTGTCAATTACTTCTCGTTTTATCTTAATGTCTATACTAATACTTTGGCTTTTGTACAATGTCTTGTCTTCGGCGGTGATCTTATCTAATAAATGAGGAGTGATCTTGTTACCTGTAGTAATACACGCATAGACATTAGCCATCTGTAATTGAGTGACCGCCACTGCATGACCAAATCCAATACGAGCCAGATCTACTATACGAACCGACTCTTTTGGCATAACTATACCGCTAGATTCACTAGAAATATCCACGCCTGTCTTTTGCCCAATACCAAATAAATTTAAATATTCATAATACTTATCTACACCTATCCTAAGTGCGAGATTAACAAATACACAGTTGCAGCTCGATTTGAAGCCTTCTAATAATGTCTGACTACCATGTCCTGTAGTCTTCCAGCACTTAATAATCTCACCATCTACACTACATCTCCCACCGCAATAAAATCTCTCTTCGATATTGGTTAACCCTTCGTTTAATGCTGCTGCTAGTGTTATTAATTTGAATGTGCTACCTGGTTCATATACATCTACTACTGTGGTATTTTTGCTCATGTTTTGCAGAGATAAAATATCATTTCTCGGTACATGGTTTAGGTCGAATGATGGCAAGCATGACATTGCTTTGATCCCGCCCGTCTGAGCATCTAAGATAATTCCTGAAATACTCTTAGCATCGTGTTCAATATAGGCAGTCTTCATCTCTTTCTCTAAAATGCTCTGCATTTGCACATCTATCGTAGTATATAGATCTGCTCCTGCCACACTTGGAATATAATACATGAGAGAATTATCGATCTCTTTGCCTTGCGCATTAGTTTGAGTTAGACTCTTACCATCAATACCTTTTAGAAACTTGTCGTAATAGCTTTCTATACCTGCTTGTCCAATGTTATCTATGGTACAATATCCTAATACTTGAGTCAGCATATCATCATATGGATATACTCTGGCTACATTTTGAGATAAATAGACTCCTTTGAAATGTGATAGTTCTTTAGCTATATTTTCGTCTACTTGCATTTTTACAAGTATCTCACTAAGACTAGTATTTGTTACCTTGTCATATACTTTCATATAATCAAGATCTAATCTATCACTAAGTGCTTGAGCTAATTCAGACGGACTTGTTACATTTCTCGCCCTAACATATATATCATAAGTAGTAATAGTAGTCGCCAAACTTACACCGTTGGAATCGTATATTTCACCCCTACGACTGCTCAGCGGTAGATCTCTTAACCATTGTTCGCCCGCTAAGACTTGAAGATGTCTACCATCTATTATCTGAAGATAAAATACTCTGCTAACTAACGCAATAAATAATATCACCACTATCAAGATGATAGATAAAAACCTTCTCTCTAACGAATATATATTATAAAATGTTTTAATTTTTCTCATATATAATTATATTTATCAATTAGGATATTATGTCTTCATAAAATTTGCATTAAACAACTCTATTTTTACATCTTAAAATAACTGCTAATCTTAATATAAAATAAAAAAGAAGAGAAATTTAATTCTCTTCTTTTTCGATCTTTTTGCGTACTGCAAATTGGTCTTTTATTCTACTGTGAAGCTGAATGTTCCATCTCCATTATCTTTAACAGATATATTCTCTGTAGTCTCTGGATTTACAAATAATTGACTTACTTGACTTGCATCCATA
>JBKSNA010000039.1:0-32567 GCA_046882085.1 Clostridia bacterium | reverse complement strand
AATAATTATAATAAATTAAAATCAAAAAATAATTTAATAGATTTTAACGACCTTAATAGATTAATGTTGAGATTGTTAGATAATGAAAAAATCAGAACAGAACTACAAGAAAAATATACACACATATTCTTAGACGAATATCAAGATGTGAGTCCGTTGCAAGATGGATTGCTATCTAAAGTAATAGGTCCTAATGCAAATGTATTCATGGTCGGAGATGTGAAACAATCTATATATGGATTCCGCGGAGCGAGTCCTGAATGGTTCTTGTCTAAATATGATCAATTCAAGTTAGACGACTCTCTGGGCAAGGCATATGATATGAATGTAAATTTTAGATCTAGTCCTATTATACTAAATTTTATCAATGATATTTTCTCTCGATTGATGACCAAACAACAGGCTGACATTGATTATTTGTCAGACTGCATGATTGATCCTAAGAGAACAGACATCGTAGATGATAAAGTTAAGATAATGCTAGTGAGCGAGAGTGAGAGATCGATCGCTAGTGGTCTATATAGCGTGCGTGATCACATATCTGTGCCGACAATTTCTACTACCGAGAAAGAGTCTTATTTGGTATTAAAGATTATTACAGATCTCATAGGTACCGACTTTTTCGATGCGAAGAAAAATATAGTACGAAAATTAACATACAAAGATATTGCGATATTGTCTAGATCAGAAAAAGATGAATCGGCAAGAACACTAATTGATATCTTAAAACAAAATGCAGTACCGCTCAATATTAACAACAAACTTGTAGTAGACGAGAGTGAAGGTATTAGACTAATATTGTCTATCATGAAATGCGTGGTAGGTATTGCGGACGATGTAGATTATCTTGCTACATTCCTAAGTCTTACAGATTTAAGCATTGATGATATTATTTTACTTAGAGATAAGAGTAAGTCGCTATATGACAACTTGTTATCTGCAGACGATAATAATGTTGTCGAAGGATTTAAACTGATTGATCAAATACGTGAACATTCGTATGTATTGACTAATAAAGAATTGATTAGATATATTTTAGATGATAAAAAACTAAGATATTATATTCTCCAGAAACAAGAAGGGCAGAAGGAATTAAAACTTATTGAAGAATTTTTGTCAAAATTATCTCCGAATGAAGATAATCTCAACTTGACAGAATTTATCACTATTATAGAGAGTAGTGTTAGCAAGGGTGCGGATTTTGAGACTAGTGATGATAATAATAGCGTTACCTTACAGACGATCCATAAGAGTAAGGGATTAGAGTATCCTGTAGTGATACTATATAATGCGAGCAAAGAATTTTCGTATATACGCGAACATGATGGAATTAACTTTAATTCTCAAATAGGATTTGGAATGGATCATTTCGATACTAAAAACAGAGTAAAATCATTTAGTCTAACTAAATACGCGATCAAATTAAAAAATAACGAAAAGGGATACAAAGAAGAATTAAGATTATTATATGTAGCGCTTACTCGTGCTAAAAACAAACTATTCATCACAGGTTCTTACAAGGCGAAAGACATAGAGAATAAGTCTGTATCTAAGACGAATTATACAAATTGTATTCTTGATTGTTTTATCGATGGTATTAGCGATAATCATAACGAATTTACTAATTGTACTATTGATCTAATAGATGAAGATATTGAAGTTATCAATAGTAAAGAGCAAAATTTAATGAAAATAGAATATATTGGCGAAGGATTTGTTTATCCAAACGAATATAAATTCGGCATCACATTCAAAAACTCGGTTACAGGACTTAATAGTGCGAAGTCTGAGATAAATAGTTTCAATACAAAGAAATGGCTAACACCTGAGATTCAGTCCGAAAGTGGAGAAGATAAAGCGATTATTGGTACACATTACCACAAGGCTTTGGAATTATTAGACCTTACTAATGAGTATCAGGTGAATACTAGCTTTGAAGATGTAGATTATGATAAGGTGAAAAAAGCACACAATGTTTTAAGTGGATTGATAAAATCTGGAGATAGAATAAAAAAAGAAGCTGAATTTATGTTATATGTGCCATATAGATCAATAGTAGAGAGTGAGGTGGAAGATAAAGTTCTAGTACAAGGCGTAGTCGATCTAATCATAGAGCATGCGGATAGTATTGATATCGTAGATTATAAGTTTTCATCTCTACCTATTAGGATATTAAAGCAAAAATACAGCGAGCAATTATCGCTATATAAGTTGGCGGTAGAGAAAGCCTACAATAAGAAAGTAAACAATACATATATTTATTCGATCAATACAGGTGAACTATATTAAAGGTATATTGTGTTCGTTGTTGATATTTATATTTTTATCGTGAATAAGTGGTAAATAATCATGCCACATATATTGTCGAATTGGTATTGGGCGATGGTTGTCAAAATACAATACCAAAGCGGGTTTAATGTGATGGTAGTCGGGGAATATGCTGACAGCGATACAATGGTCCTGATTGACTAAATTCTTGGCTATGGCGTGATAATTATAATAAGTCATACTAGTAGTATCAGTAGATTTCATATAGTTATACAAAAAAGTAGGGCAGTGGCCCTATTTTTTGATGAAAAAACCACGACATAATATCGTGGTAAATATTTTATAGATTAGGTAATTCAATAGTACCAGTCTTCTTGTATTCATCTTCTAAATCTTTATAAGATCTAGCTAGTCTAATGAATCTATAAACGAAGAATCCGCCCACTGCTGCTATGAAGATGCCGATCACTACATAGTGCATAGAAGTAATTGATAACTCGAATGCATTTGGTGCACGATTATAGAACTTATAATATGTACCATTTTCTACTTCTTCGCTAGATACATTCTCTTTTACAGACCAAGAATAATAACTATCTATTAATTCGTCAACGCCATCTTCATTGGTGTCTTCCCATTTCTCAGTAAGATTCTTGTATATCAAATCATATCTATCGTTACTAGTCTTCACTGCATATACTATAGTACTACCAGAATTAAAAGAACTACTATCTTTAGCGTACACGCCATTGAGCATGATACCATATATCATACCTTCCATTAAGATTATTGCTAAGAATGCTGCGAGTATTGATGCAAAGCACTTGAGACTCATTTCTATAAACTCACGCTTCTTCATATTTTTAATAAAATCCATGCTTTCTCCTTACACCTATGATCTTATTTTACTTAAACTGTCGCTTTTTGTCAAAAGATTTTCACTAACTTTCTTTACTTTTTTTTATATTTGTGATAATATACCATTGAGATGAAAGAAAATATGGAAAAATTAGACTCTTATTATAAGAATGCGCTGGTATTAGCATACCTTGGTGATAGTGTATTTAGTCTATATGTACGTGAATATTTGGTAAGAAAATATGCTACCAAGACTAATGGACTCAATAAATTGGCGAACCAAGTAGTATGTGCTAGATCTCAGGCGGAATTTATGACTGAGATCATGCCGAATCTTACAGAAGATGAGCATGATATTGTTATGCGTGCTAGAAATAGTCATATTAATAGCAAGGCGAAGAATAGTACCATACATGAGTATAGTCTGGCTACACAGTTTGAGGCGCTCATAGGATATTGGTATCTGAATGGCGAGAAAGATAAGATACAAGATGTTTTTGATAAATATGTAATGGAGAGATTATGATAGTAGATGGAGTAAATGTAATACGTGAATTATTAAATGCAGACAAACGTATAGAGAAGATAATAGCGGAAGATACTAGTAATAAGGATATTATAGCACTATTAGATCTAGCGAGAGCTAAAAGGGTCAAAGTGGAGATTGTGGATAAGAAAGATCTAGAAAAAATCGCCAAAACTAAGACTCAAGGTGTGATCGCGAGGATTGAGAATTTCAAATATTCTGAGATGGAAGAGGTGTTGTTATCTGCTGAGAGAAAGGGAGAGAATCCATTCTTAGTGATATTAGATGGTATCAGTGATCCTCATAATTTAGGAGCTATTATACGTACTTGCGAGTGCGCGGGAGTGCATGGTGTGATTATTCCTGAGAATCGCGCATGCGAAGTAACTGATACTGTGTATCGTACTAGCGCTGGTGCTGTGGTACATATGCCTGTCGTAATGGTGAAAAATCTCACACGTACAATCAATGAACTAAAAGAAAAAGGTATATGGATATACGCATTAGAGGCAGGAAATAAGAAGATATACCAAGGCGATTACACATATCCTACAGCATTGGTAGTAGGTAGTGAAGGAAAGGGCGTATCTAGACTAGTCTTAGAATCAGTAGATGAAGTAATATCTTTGGATATGTTCGGTAGAGTGAATAGTCTGAATGCATCAAATGCGACTGCTATTGCAGTATATGAAGTAGTAAGACAAAGGAATAAGTAAGTTGGAAGAGATCGAGATATTGAGATTGATAACAAAAGCGAAAGCAGGCGATGAGCAAGCGATGGAAGAATTGCTAAGATTTTTCAAGCCCAAAATGATAGCAATATCTCGTGAATATTTCTTGATAGGTGCGGATTTTGATGATTTGTTGCAGGAGAGCATGATCGGTCTATACAAGGCGATACAAATATATAATGAAAGCAAGAATCATAGTTTTAGCGCATTTGCGTCCCTATGCATACATAGACAACTACAAAATGCTGTAAAATTAGCCAATAGGAAAAAGAATGGACCATTAAATTCATATATTCCTATCAAATATTATGATGGATCTAATACAAGCGATGATGATAATATCACTAGGTTAGTGATAGTTGATGATAATAGTGATATTGAGCAGAATTTCTTAGATCGAGAGATGAAGACTATAGTGGTCAGCAAAGTGAAAGGTTTACTGACAGACGACCAATTTAGGATACTAAAGATGTTCCTAAATGGAGAATCTTATGTGAGCATTGCGAAGATTATGGATATGACAGCCAAAAATGTGGATAACCATCTGCAGGCGATCAAGAAAAAATTGAGAACGATTAAGGGAGAAGTATAATGAATTTAGCACTATATAGAGAATTTAGACCGAAAGATTTTGATGAATTAGTAGGACAGGATTACATTGTCAAGACTCTCAAAAATCAGATCAAGACAGATAGACTCACTCATGCATATTTATTCTGTGGACCGCGTGGTACGGGCAAGACAAGTACGGCAAAAATCTTCGCTAAGGCAGTAAATTGTACTCATACACAGGAAGGTAACCCTTGTGGAATGTGTGCTGAGTGTGTGGCGCTAAGTGAATCGAATACAGACATTATAGAGATTGATGCTGCATCTAATAATAGAGTGGAAGAGATTAGATCCCTAAGGGAGAAAGTAGCTTTCCCACCTATGATAGGTAAGTACAAAGTGTATATAGTTGACGAAGTCCATATGTTGACAGATAGTGCATTTAATGCGCTACTAAAGACTCTAGAAGAACCGCCAAAACATGTAATATTCATATTGGCGACTACAGAGATACATAAGTTGCCAGCGACTATTTTATCTCGTTGCACTAGGTTTGACTTTAAGTTATTACCTATAGACACTTTAGTTAGTCATCTAAAGAATGTATTCGCTAAGAAAAACATTGCTTGTGATGAGAAGAGTCTTCACCTTATAGCGAAGGCGGGTGAAGGCAGTGTCAGAGATATGCTATCAATAGCGGATAGTGTGGCTTCATACTGTGAGTACAATATCACAGTAGACAATACTGAAGCAGTCATTGGACTAAGTGAGAAAGATAGCATTAGGAATATATTGTCAGCTATTGCAGCACACGATGTGTCAGGAGTATTCTCGAGTATCAAATCTACACTTGGTCATGGAAAAAATATTCAAGTGTTGTGTAAAGAAATGGCAGATTTTATTAAAGATCTCATCATGATCAAAGTTGGTGTCAATGATTATGCAGTATTAGACATCTTGCCTGGAGATTATTCTAAATATTTAGAATTGTCAAAGATGTTTGAGTTAGAATTTTTAAAGACTGCTTTCTCTAAGTTCGCAGAGATCGAATTGGATCTAAAATATAGTCTAAATCCTGAGAACTTATTTGAGTCTGCATGCTTAGGATTGATGACTACTAACACACAAGTGGTGCAACCTACTATGCAATCAACAGTACTGGTACAACCAATTACACCGCCACCAGCAGAGACGGCTCCTAAGGTGGAACAAAGTAGTGAGATTGACAAGATCTGGGGAAATGTGTTAATTAAAGTAAAAGAAAGCAATATGTTTGCACTCGCTAATGCATTACAGAATGTAATAAAGGTTCAGAAATTGGCTAATAAGATATTATTATCAATAAATGATTTGGGCAGTTATGAAATGATTGACAACCCTGATCGAATTAGTGTATTATTAAAGACGATAAAATTATTCGATGATACTATTGAGAATGTGGTGGTCGAATATGATAAGACTAATGCATCTACACAAGATATTAAGGATAATCTAAGAGATGTATTTAAGTCAAAAATAAAATTCAAAGAATAAATATATTAAGGAGAAAATATGGCATATCATGGTGGATTCGGTGGCGGAATGAATATGAACGCCCTAATGCAACAAGCAAAGAAAATGCAGGATCAAATGATGAAGGCTCAAGAAGAGTTAGAGACATTGGAAGTAGTAGGAAAAGCTGGTGGTGAAATGGTGTCTGTTACCATGACAGGTAAGAAAGTCATCAAATCAATCAAACTAGATAAGACTGCGGTAGATCCAGACGATATAGAGATGCTCGAAGATCTAATCATTGTAGCAATCAATGACGCTATGGCTAAGGCAGACGCTCTTCAACAAGACAAGATGGGCGGTATGGCTGGCATGGGTGGATTGGGCGGATTGATGTAATGAATCAGATCGACTCAATGGATAGATTGGTGAATGTGTTTAGTAAGCTACCATCAGTGGGCAAGAAGACGGCTCAAAGGTATGCTTACTTTTTGCTAACTATGAATGATGCAGAAGTGAGAGATTTCGCTGATGCTATGGTTACCGCGAAGGAGAAGATTCACTATTGTAGAGTGTGTGCTAACTTTACTGACAAAGAAGTGTGCGATATATGTTCTAAAGCTAAGCGTGAACCAATCATCTGTGTGGTGAAAGAGCCGAAAGATGTGATCGCTATGGAGAAGGTAAGGGACTTCAATGGTACATATCATGTATTACATGGTGTGATTAATCCGCTAGAAGGGAAAGGTCCTAATGATATTAATGTTAGATCATTGCTTACTCGAGTGAGCGAAGAGCGTATTGAAGAAGTTATTGTGGCGACTAATCCAGATGTAGAGGGAGAAGCAACTGCTATGTATATAGCTAATATTTTGAAACCATTAGGCATCAAAGTATCTCGTATAGCGCAGGGTGTCGCCATGGGTAGTGAATTAGAGTATACTGATCCTGCTACGTTATCAAAAGCATTGATATCTCGAAGAGAAATGTAAGATCGAAATTGTTCGATCTTTTTTGTTTGACAAAATATATTAATAGTGATACAATCACGGAAAATGTGAGGAAACAATGAATAAATATACGCAAGATGATAAAGGTGAAATTTATAATATCTGTACAGACAATGAAGTAGATTACTTAATGACTAAGATGTATAAAATAATGAATGGTAAATTTGTAGGCAATCCTAATATTGTTAATTTGGTGATACCTAAGAATATAGAAGATATTGGTGCATATGCGTTTCAAAATTGTCCAAATCTATGGAGAGTGCAGATCGATGGTGCTGCGAGAATCCAAAAAGATGCGTTTAAGGGCTGTACCAATCTAAAAATAGTCGGACTTAATGAGTCTATTCATACTATTGGGAAACATGCTTTTTTTAATACTGGATTATCGAGCATTAATATTCCTAAGACTACTTTTGTCGGAGAATATGCTTTTGAAAAAAGTAAATTAAAATATGTGTTTATTCCAGATATTAACAATATAGAGCATGGAGTGTTCCATGACTGTGAAGAATTGACAAATGTAACAATATTAGGTGGAGAAGTAATAAGACATTGGACATTCCATGGTTGTCATAATCTAACTAGTATTAAGTTGCCAGCAAGTATTACAGAGATCAAGGATAATGCATTCACAGATACAGGACTCACTAGGGTGGAGGTGCCTAGTACTACTATCGTCGGCGAAAAAGCATTTGGACCAAATGTGGAAATAGTGCGATACAATCGTACTGATGAACACTTGCTCAGCATTATGTGTAGAAATTTTATCAATAATAAACATTATTCTATAGAAGAAAAACGTCAAGCTGAGAGTTTGATCGCAAGATTGATAAATAGAGAAAAAGTATATGAGAATGATCTTTTTGAAGATGATATAAAATAATAACGGTTATTGCAGGTTTGCAATAACTTTTTATTTAAAGACATTATGCCAATTTAAATATTAAATAAAAAAATAAAAAATTTTGAAAAATTTTGTGAAAATTCATTGACAAATCTTTTTAGACTTGGTATTATAGAGTTGCATCTTGTGTGATATGGGGGATTAGCTCAGTTGGCTAGAGCACTTGCCTTGCAAGCAAGGGGTCATCGGTTCGAATCCGATATTCTCCACCAAACGCTTTATGCGTTGGAGTTATTCTCCACCAAACGCAGAGATGTAGCTCAGCAGGTTAGAGCACCACCCTGATAAGGTGGGGGTCGGTGGTTCGAGTCCACTCATCTCTACCAAGTGACCAGCAATGGTCATTTTTTTTGTTTTTAGATGAGTGTACTCGAACAAGTTCGCTCCTGTCGGAGCCAGACCACACTGTCGTGCTCCCGGCTTTGGCTAAAAACAACAAACAATGTTGTTTTCTTAACGCGTCGCCCCACTCATCTCTACCATGATAACGCCTGACGATAGTCGAGCATTATTTTTTATATTTATTGGCGCATCACTCCACATATCTCTATAAAAAGGACTATGGGTCATTTTTATGTATTAATTTTATTCCTTTTGGTTAAACTTATTTTGGAGGGAAATATGGACTTTCAAATGAGTAAGACTAAGGAAAATTTAGCGAGAAGTTTCGCTGCAGAATGTCAAGAAGGTGCTAGATATCAGTTCTTGGCGAAGATGGCACAGCAACAAGGCTATCAATACATGAGTATGATCATTAGAACTCTGGCGCATAATGAGATGGCTCATGCACAGCAATTCTTCAATAAAATAGTAGAGTTGGGCAATAACGAAACACAGAATATTGATATTCAGGCAGGATATCCGTTCAAAAGTGGAGATCTATGTGAAGTCTTGAAAAATGAAGCAGAGAATGAGAAGATGAGTAGTGAATCAATCTATCCCAAATTTGCCGATATTGCTAGAGATGAAGGATTTAAAGATGTAGCCGAATTATTTGATATGGTATCCAAAGTAGAGAAGACTCATGAGCGCACACTTGGTCAACTGCACGACATGTTATCTTGTAATACTTTATACAAGTGCACCGATGGGGAGCATGCCTTTAAGTGCGATGAATGTGGTACTATTATCAAGGATAAATGTGCGCCTAAGACTTGTCCACTTTGTCATATGGGACAAGGATATTATAGGATTGATTTTAGTATTAGATAAGAAAAATTCCGCAACTTGCGGAACTTTTTTATTGTAAATACAACGAACTAAGAAAATCAGTTTATCTATTAAATCTATTCTCATCGGTCATATTGAATGTTTTTTTATTGCTAAGGTTGATTACAGTGTTGATACACTCAGTAAGCAATGCTATTGCCTCAGTGTCATTAGGATTCTCTTCAATAAACTCTCTATACAATGTAATATCTGCAAATATATCTTCAATCTGCTCTGGTCCACCATTTGGATTGGCTTGCTTAACAGTAGAGAGCGAATCCATAAGTTTGATTAGGTTTTTATTATTAGAAGTCTTAGTGAATTCTTGAATTGCATCATTGTTGATACAAAGTTTTCCTAATATAATATCTAGGAAAGGCATACCTAAATCATATTTTAAAATACTAGGTATTTTGATATTGTTTAGATCAATTTCTTCTATTCCAAATTTCTTAGTGAAACTATTGTAAGCACTATATAGATCTCGTAAGTATTGTCTTAATTTATCTACATGAATGGCATTGGCTGAATATTCAGTTCTAAGAATACGACTTTGATTGAGTGTGTTGAAATGAAAATGTGGAGTAGGTATATCTGAAGTTCTATCAAATGCTGTCATATATTTTAGAGCTAGTGATCGTTCTCTTGTATCACTATATAATCTATCAAATACATTTCTGTGCGGATATGCTAAAGGATCAATTCTAGATACAGGTAAACTACGAACTAATAATGCGGATTGTGCCCCTGTAACGTATGATCTGAAATTAGGTAGATTACTAGTAGTACTAACAATTTCGTTGCTTGGCAAAAGAATATTATTGCTAATACTGAGTGAGATCTGTCCGTTCATTTGAGATTGGTATTTTTTACATAGTGTAGATATTAGATATGCGTTGCCAGAGCACTGCATTGCAGATCGATGTGTATTTTTGTCATCGCTTATGGTCTTGGACTGATTATGACTAAATTTGATTGACTGCTGAGAAGGGTGAAGTCGTGCTATAATATCATAGTAATTTATGTCAAATTTGTCTGTTCTTATATAGCGATCATCAAATAAAAATCTCGTAGTAGATTGAATAATTAATCGATCTGTGGAATAAGGCAAAAAAGCAATACGCTCGAAATTTCGCATTGATTCAAGTGTTCTGATTAATTTATCTACTGAAAATTCTTGACTGATGGTAGAATTGAATAACATATGTATCTCCTATCCATAGGATAGCATACGACATTTAGTCTGTCAATAGCAAAAATTGAAAATAAACCTTAGAAAATATTGTCCAATTAATTATTAGATTTTTTTCTTACTACTAGGCGTAATTCTAAATATAGTACCACGTTGTTCGTGATGGGCGGCGTCGCAACTCTTGCTGATACTGATATTGCTCATGTATTCGCAATATTTAGTTTTTTGCTCGGTTGCTCCTTTTTCCATTCAAAACAAATGTTTTGCGGGAGCCCTAAGAGATATCGCCCGAGACAAATATTAAGTATTTTTCTTACTACTAGGTGTAATTCTGAATATTGTACCACGTTGCTCGTGATGGGCGATATCTAGGCGGACATTAATATTTGGTATTATATTTTTGCTCTCTAGGTAATTGGCGATTGTTCCGACTGCTAGATTGACTGTATTGCTATGCTCACTAATGTGAGATAATACCACTAATCTCGTGCCTGAGTGTACTAATTTTTCTATTGCTTTAGCGCAATTAATATTAGATAAATGTCCATTAGGTCCATTGATTCGTTTCTTTAAAAATATTGGATAATTAGGGTAGCTCATTAGCATCTCAGGATCATAGTTGGATTCGAGATAGATTAATGCGCTAGATTTCACTATCTCAAATGTCTCGTCGCTAAAATGTCCAAGGTCGGTGCATACTGATACGACGGCATCGTCTTCGCTAATTCGATATCCTACGCAGTATTTACTATCATGGGGTAGGGCGAATGGTCGAATATGTAGATCTCCAATCTCAAAGTCTGTATCAAAGAAATGAAATAATTCGCTTGGGGCGTGTATCTGATGAGATACGATCTCAGCAATATTTATATGTGCATATATTGGAGTATTGTAGGTGCGTGCGAACTTCTCTATGCCCTTAATGTGATCTGAGTGTTCATGTGTAATAAGTATTGCATTAATAGTGGCAGGATCGACGGATATTTCATTTAGTCTATCAAAAATATATGGCAAAGTCTTGCCACAATCAATGAGTATTCTAGTGTTATCCGATTCTATATACGTAGAATTACCACTACTTCCGCTAGCTAGATTACAAACTCGCATACGCGCATAATAGCAAATTTTTATTTTTTTTGCAATGAAAATTATGAATATTCCATAAAATTACATATTTTAAAAGATTGACAACATGTTTAATTTTTGTTATTATAACGATAAATTAGGAGATTTTATGAATTTGCTAAAAAAGTTGGCTAATAAACTAAGAAAGAAAAATATCAACCTGTTGTTTTGTGTCAGGATTTAACAAAACTTATGATAGAGAAAAGAATAATGATTGTTCCGAATTACAAAGATAAAAAGGGCTACGGTCCAAAAATTTCAATGTTTCATTAATCGTTTTGTAGGTGATGGAGATGGACAGATTTAGTTTCTAAGGAAACTTATGCCATAAGGTGTATTTTCCTTTAGAGAAAAAATAAAAAATAGGAGGGAAAATTTATGGCAAAAAATAAATTTAATGAACAAGAATTAGAAAAAGCCTACCTAGTCTGTCCTTATGTCGATATGGAACGAGTAGAGTATAGGACTAATGAATTAGAATTGCTTAGTCGTTCTGCTCTATTAGATGTGGTGAAGACTAATGTATTCAACGTAAAAGAAGTGAATGCTCGTACGTATTTTGGACAAGGTAAAGTAGAAGAGATTCGTGATGAGGTGGCGGAACTAGGTATTGATGTAGTGATATTTGATTGTCCACTCACAGGATCACAACTAAGAAATCTGGGCGAAATTATTGATTGCAAAGTAATAGATCGCACTATGCTAATCTTAGATATCTTCGCTGGTCGTGCGCAATCTGGCGAAGGTAAACTACAAGTGTCATTGGCACAACTAAAATATAGCCTACCAAGACTCGCTAGTCTTAATCAAAACGACTCTCATTCATCTCGTGGTGTGGGTATGCGTGGGGCGAGCGAGAGTAAATTAGAATTAGATAGACGAAAAGTACAAGAAAATATAACAAAACTAGAGCGAGAGATCAAAGAACTTCAGCGTCATCGTCAGACTACGAGGAAGCAAAGATTATCTCGAATGAAGAGTGTAGCATTGGTAGGATATACAAATGCAGGTAAGTCAACCCTTATGAATGCTATATCCAAGGCGGGTACTTACGCTGATAATAGGTTGTTCGCTACGCTTGATGTGCTCACCAAGAAGGTTTGGGATAATGGTATTGAGTATGTGTTGATCGATACAGTAGGTTTCGTGAGCAACTTACCACATGAGTTAATGTATGCATTCTCAGCTACACTTGAAGAGACTCTTGATGCAGATGTATTGCTAATGGTAGTAGATGCAGGAGATGATCATAAGTACGAACAAATAGAAGTGGTAGAGAGAGAATTTAAGAGATTGGACATCGATCCTAATAGGGTGATATTGGTGTACAATAAAATGGACAATGTATCTAAAGAAGATATTCAGAATCTAAGGAAATTTGATTATACTACATGTATGATCGGTGCGAAGACGGGAGAGAATGTTAATGCACTAAAAGCATTGATAAGAGAGAAATTAAATCAATTTAATGGAGGATATGGAAGATAATATGGGATTATTAAGTTTGAGTCAGCAAGAAATACAGAATAAAATAGAACAAATAATGGATAATCCTGAATTGTATTTTTCATTAAATAAAAGATGTAGGAGAAATGGTCAGATTTTAACTACATTTTTAATTAAATACCCAGAAATGTATAATCGTATGAACAATGATGATAAAAAGTTTGTTACTGCAGATATGGTTCTAAAAATCGTTAGTGCTTGCAGGTCTAGTGGCTGTGTGCTGGAAATATTTCATGATTTTAATAGTGATGAGAAAATATGCTCGGAAGCAGTGAGAAGTTTCCCTAAAAATGTAAAATACATTAACAAAAGTCCAGAAGTGTTTAAAAGAGTAATGATGTATGTTGTGGGTAATATTAGATTAAAAGTAAGTGGAAGAGATAAAGATGCTTACAACACAATAAGAAAAGATAAATATCAATATGTGTATTATATTCCTGAGGGATATCTTGATGAAGATTTGCGATTGGCGATTGAAAAAGCTATTATTAGAAATATCGAACTTGATAAAATCTTATATGATATCGGATATGGTAATGGCATAACGTATTAAAAAACAAGTGTGAATGTAAAAAATATTCACACTTTTTTTAATCCTGCGTAGTATGTAGTATACAAAAGAAAATTTGATACACCCAAGATAAATTAACTTTTGTAGTACATATTGAAATACTTTTAGGAGGAATTATGTTTAACAAATTTTTCGGTGGTCATGACTGCGGTTGTGATGATATGAAATCTTGCGGATGCGGAGATTGCACTTGGATCATAATCCTTATATTGATCTTATGTAATTGTGGTTGCAAGATTGATCCATGCTTATTAATCATTATCTTATTACTACTTTGCGGTTGCGGATGCGGTAATAAAACTGGCTGTTGCTAATCTTTATTATAAGGGAACTCAATAGAGTTCTCTTTTTTATTGATATTTTTGGTTAAATGAAAAAATATTTTTATTTTTTATGCTTTTCGTTTGACTTATTTGTTGAGATTTTTTATCATAATAATATTAAGGGGTAAATTTGAAGAGGTACAATGCCGTAAATCAAAAGTGGATTTTGATTGGTGTTCTTATACCAATCCTACTTTTTTGCTTATCTTATGGTGTAGTATATGCATACTTTACCGCCACCGCGAAAAAAGCAGAGGGTACGATTACTACAGGTATTATTAAGGTGAAGTTTTCAGACGATTCAGCTATATCTGCGATAGGTCAGGCTATTGATAAAGTGTCCTTATTACCTGGAGATACTATAACAATCGCTGGATCAGTGGTGAACGATGGTACTGTGTCTATGTACGCATTATTAATAGTAGAAGTCAAAGTAGAAGAGTCAAGACAGGGAGAAGAGATCACTTATACCACGGTAGAAACAGCTTATTATAATGCAGCTGGCACTAAGTTAGTGTATGATGCTACTAATGATATTTACACTACAGGCAGTACTCTTATAGATAAAGGTGGGAATAAAGGATTTAGTATAGAATACACTTTTGCAGGAGAGGATTATGGTCCTGAGTATCAGGGCAGGGCAATACAAGTATTGGTTACCGCGCGTGCTATTCAGACTGTGAATCTTAACGATGGTGTAATGACTAATGATGGATTTGCTCAAGATGCTACTAATATACTATTGGGCAAAAATAAAGTTACAAATTAATAAGACAGGCATGGTCTGTCTTTTTTTGACTCCAAACATATTATTTTGACCAAAAATAGTGTTATTTTTTTATAAAAATCTATTGACATTACTAGAATATTGTGCTAAAATTGAGCAGTATGAATAATAGTCGCCTGCTCTCATTTTGGCAAAATATAGCTAAATTTTAGGCGATTATACAACTAAATAAGGAGTTAATGAATGGATTCAAAAACACTCAACATCAAACAAATCAAACAAGGTAAGGCTACTAGAATGAGCTTCGCTAAGACAGAAGTTCCATATGTGATGGGAGATTCTCTTAGCATTCAGAAGGATTCTTTTAAGAAATTCTTAGAAGAGGATATTGGGGAAATATTGAACGAGTATAATCCTATTATAGACTACTCGAATAAAGCCGAGTTGTCTTTTTTGAGTTATACTGTAGATAAGACACCTAAATATCCATGGAATGTATGTAAGACTAAACAAGTATCTTACACTGTTCCGCTAAAGGTAATGGTTAGACTCTTAGTGAAAGAGACTGGTCAGATCATTGATCAAGAAGTTTTCTTAGGTGATATACCATATATGTCTAAGGACGGTGGTTTCATCTGTAATGGTGTAGAGCGTGTAGTTCTTAACCAATTGATCAAGGCTCCAGGCGCATTATTTGGCGGTCAAATCAATAAGTTTGGTCGTATGGATTACGATGGTGCTATCCAACCAAGCTATGGTATGTGGATTCAGACAGAGCAGATGGCTGGAGATACACTTCGTGCTATCGTTGAACGTAAGTTCAAAATGAGTCTAGGTGTATTACTCAAGTGTTTTGGTTATACCAACGAAGAATTGTTGGATATTTTTGCTCATCATCCATTTATTGTGAATACTCTTGAGAAAGAGCCACAAATAACACAAGAAGATGCATTGATCGAGTTTGGTCGTCGTACTAGACCGGGCGAAATTCCTAACCCAGAGAATACATTATCATATATTAATGACCGTTTCTTCAATCCTCAACATTATAATCTTGAGAAAGTGGGTCGTTTTAAATTAAATAAGAAATTATCAGTAGCTAATCGTATCACTGATCAGATTGCCGCAGAAGATGTGAAACTTGGTAAGAAAGTATTCGTATCTAAGGGTGAATTTATTGATCACGATACAGCAGTGGCTATTCAAAATGCAGGTATCAACTCAGTGGATATTTTAGTAGACGAGAAAGTGATCAGAGTAGTAGGTAACAAGCGTGTAGATCTTAAAGCTTATGCTAAATTAAATCCAGAAGATTTCAAGATTACAGAATTAGTATATCTTCCACTTCTTCAAGAGATAATGAAGGAATACAAAGATGATGAAGAAGGTTTGAAGGCAGCTATATCTGCTAATGCTAGAAAGTTAGAAGATTATCAAATCACTCTTGACGATATCATCGCTACAGTAAGCTATCACTTGAACCTAATTGATGGTATTGGTGAGACTGACGAAATTGATAACTTATCAGTTCGTCGTGTGGCTACATCTGGAGAACTTCTTCGTGATGAGTTTAGACGTGGTATGTCTAAGCTTCAAGCTCAAGTTAGAGAATCTCTTCAGAGTAGAGATCTTACAGATATCACTCCTAGCCAAATCGTTAATGCTAGACATATTAATAAGGTATTTAAAGAATTTATGGCTACTAGCCAATTAAGTGCGTTGATGGATCAGATCAACCCAGCTGCTAGTCTAAGACATAAGCGTCGTCTATCTTCATTCGGTCCAGGCGGTGTGAAGAAAGAGCGTGCTACAGTAGAAGTACGTGATATTAATCCATCTCACTACGGACGTATTTGTCTAGTAGAGACTCCAGAAGGACAACCTATTGGTCTTATGACATCTCTTGCTGGATATGCTAGAGTGAATAGATATGGTTTCATCGAGACTCCATTTAGAAAACTTGATGATAAGGGTAGAGTTACTAATGATATCGTCTTCTTGATGGCAGACGAAGAGAGAGGACACTACATAGCTCAGGCAACTGTAGAGATGAATGATGACAAGACTATCAAGGCTGGTCTAATCGAGTGTCGTCATAATGGACAGACTGCTCGTGTGGACGCTAGCATGATTGATCTAGTAGAGCTTAGCCCTAGACAAGAGTTGTCTATTGGTGCGAGCCTTATCCCATTCGTAGAGCATAGCCCAGGTAACCGTGCGTTGATGGGTTGTAACATGCAGTGTCAAGCAGTGCCTACACTAAGAGCAGATAGCCCTATCGTTGGTACAGGTATTGAGCACAAGATCGCTGTAGACTCTGGAGTATTAGTACTAGCAGAGCAAGACGGTGTTTGTAAATATGTATCAGCTGACTCTATTACTATGGAATATGCTGATGGTAGTATTGTGAATTATAACCTACGTAAGTTCGAGAGAACTAACGAGAAAGCTTGCTTCAACCAAAAGCCAATCGTGAAGAAAGGCGAGAAGGTGAAAGCTGGCGATGTATTAGCAGATGGTTCTAGTACAGATAAGGGTGAAGTAGCACTCGGTAAGAATATGACAGTAGCATTCATGAACTGGGAAGGATTCAACTTCGAGGACGCGATCCTAGTGAACCAAAGAGTAGTGAATGAAGATGCTTATACATCTATTAGTATTCAACAAGTGAAGACTGAAGCTCGTACTACTAAGCTTGGAGATGAAGAGATTACTCGTGATATCCCAGGTGTAGGTGAAGAAGCATTAAAGAACCTTGATGAAGATGGTATCGTTCGCATTGGTACAGAAGTTAAGGCTGGAGATATCCTAGTAGGTAAAGTAACACCTAAGGGTGAAACCGATCTTACTCCAGAAGAAAGACTATTAAAGGCTATCTTCGGTGAGAAGACTAAAGAAGTAAAGAACACATCTCTCAAAGTAAAACACGGAGAAGAAGGTGTGGTAGTAGGTGTCGAGATCTTGTCTAGAAAGAATAAAGATGAACTTGATGCTGGTGTGAATATGATGGTGAAGATCTTCATCGCTCAGAAGCGTGTGCTTCAAGTAGGTGATAAACTTGCCGGTCGTTATGGTAATAAGGGTGTTATTTCAGTAGTTCTTCCAGAAGCAGATATGCCATATATGCCAAATGGTGAAACAGTAGACATCGTATTGAATCCACTAGGTATTCCATCTCGTATGAACTTGAGTCAGTTGATGGAAGTTCACTTGGGTTGGGCTGCTAAACACTTAGATTGGAAAGTGGCTACTCCAGGATTCGATGGTGCTAGCGAAGAAGAAATCAAAGAATTGTTGAGAGCTAATAACCTTCCAGAAGATGGTAAGACTCAGTTATACGATGGTAGAACAGGTCTTCCATTCGAGAACAAGACAACCGTTGGTGTAATGTATATGTTAAAGCTTGACCACATGGTAGAGGACAAGATTCACGCTCGTGGTATCGGAACGTATGCTCTTATTACTCAACAACCTCTTGGCGGACGTAGTCAACTAGGTGGACAACGTTTCGGTGAAATGGAAGTGTGGGCACTAGAAGCATATGGTGCATCTAGATTACTTCAAGAGATGCTCACTATCAAGTCAGACGACGTAGAAGGACGTATCAAGACATATGAGGCGATCGTGAAGGGTGAACCTATTCCAGAGCCAGGTATGCCAGAGTCGTTCAAGGTATTGGTAAAAGAAATGCAAGGTCTATGCTTAGATGTGAAGATCTTGACAGCAGATAATCACGAACTCACTATCAATGAAGTAAGTGAAGAGGGTGAAGAGATTACTGCAGTAGAGCCTGTAAATAAACAAGCACTAGAAGATATTACTCTCGAATTTGAAGACATTCAGAAAGAGTATGAGAATGATGTAAATGCATTCGATGAGTCTGAATTGTTTGACGATTTAGATGATTAAATCTAAAAGATAACTTTAGATGATTTCTAAAAGACATTTTAGATGATTAAGATAAAGACTAAAATTTAGACAAAGAAATTTAGGAGAAGATAAGATATGTTTGAATTAAACAATTTTGACTCAATCCGCGTTGGTATTGCTTCACCAGAGATGATCAGATCTTGGTCACGTGGTGAGGTAACCAAGCCTGAGACCATCAATTATCGTACTCAAAAGCCTGAAAAAGACGGACTTTTCTGTGAGAGGATTTTTGGACCTAAAAAGGACTGGGAATGCCATTGTGGTAAGTACAAGAGAGTTAGATATAAGGGAGTAGTCTGTGATAAGTGTGGCGTAGAGGTTACACGTAGCAAAGTTAGACGTGAGAGAATGGGACATATTGAGTTGGCTTGTCCAGTGAGCCATATTTGGTTCTTTAAGGGTGTGCCTTCTCGTATCGGTATTGTTCTTGATATGTCTCCAAAGCTATTAGATGAGGTATTATACTATGTGAGCTACGTAGTATTAGATCCTAAGAACACAGAATTTACTTACAAGCAAGTAATTCGTGATAGAGAATATCGTGAAGCACTTGAGAAATATGGTCCTAATGGTTTCCGCGCTGGAATGGGTGCTGAAGCTGTGAAGGAATTGTTACAAAATATTGATCTAGAGAAAGAACGTGAAGAGTTGACTGACTTGATGCACAATTCTAAGGGTCAAAAGAAACTAAAAGCTACTAAGAAATTAGAAGTAATAGAAGCATTCATTAAGAGTGGTAACAAGCCATCTTGGATGATCTTGGACGCCGTACCGGTTATCCCACCAGATATTCGTCCATTAGTTCAGATCGATGGTGGTAAGTTCGCTGCATCTGACTTGAATGATCTATATAGAAGAGTTATTAATAGAAATAATCGTTTGAAGAAGTTAATGGAGTTAGGTGCTCCTGAGATTATCGTTCGTAATGAGAAGCGTATGCTTCAAGAAGCAGTAGATGCATTATTTGATAATGGTAAGCGTGGTCGTCCTGTACAAGGTAGTAGACAACGTGATCTAAAATCACTTACAGCTTCCCTTAAGGGTAAACATGGTCGTTTCCGTCAGAACTTACTTGGTAAGCGTGTAGACTATTCAGGTCGTAGCGTTATCGTAGTAGGTCCAGAGCTTAAGATTTATCAGTGTGGTCTTCCAAAGATGATGGCATTGGAATTATTCCGTCCATTCATTATTAAGAGATTGCTTGAGATCAATGCGACTAACAACCTAAAGAAAGCTACTCGTATGATAGATCAAGAGCGTCCTATCGTGTACGATATTCTTCAAGAAGTAGTAGAAGGACACCCTGTACTACTTAACCGTGCGCCTACACTACACAAACTAAGCGTACAAGCATTTGAACCAATCCTTGTAGAAGGTAAGGCTATTAGATTACCGCCTCTAGCATGTAGCGGATTTAACGCCGACTTCGACGGAGACCAGATGTCAATGCACGTTCCATTGTCGGTAGAGGCTAGAACAGAAGCTAGAATGCTACTTCTTGCTTCTAACAATGTATTGAAGCCAAGTGATGGTGCTCCAAATATGGTACCAAGCCAAGATATGATCTTAGGTAACTATTACTTAACAGTAATTAGAGAAGGTGCTAAGGGTGAAGGTATGACATTCGCTAATGCTGACGAAGCAATGTTGGCATACGAGAATGGAATGCTAAGCTTACAAGCTAAGATCAATCTTCGTAGAACTGTAGAGTTTGAAGGAGAAATGATCACAGGTAGAACTGAGACTACTTTAGGTAGAATTATATTCAATAGCGTGATTCCTCAAGACTTAGGATTTATTGATAGAACTAAGAGAGAAAATGCATTTAGATTTGAGATAGATGATGTAGTGAAGAAAGGTAATTATGGAACCCTAATTGAGACTTGTTATCGTAAACATGGTACTAATACTACTGTTACTATGATCGACAATGTGAAGAATATGGGTTACAAGTATAGTACATTGTCTAGTGTATCATTCTCAATCTTCGATTTGACAGAGTCAAAAGATAGAGAGAGAATCATAGCAGAAGCCGACGCGCAAGTTAGACAAAATGATGACTTGTACATGCAAGGTTTCACTAGTTATGAAGATAAATATAATAAGAACATGGCAATATGGGACAAGGCTGTGAATGATATCATTAAGGTAACATCTGCAGAGATGGATCCATTCAACCCATTGAAGATTATTATTACATCTAAAGCCCGTGGTGGTGAAGATTCATTAAAACAATTAAGTGGTATGTTAGGAAACATGGCTGCAGCAAGTGGTAGTGTGTCTGACGTTCCGGTTAAATCAAACTTCCGTCGTGGTCTAAGTGCTCTAGAGTATTATAGTGCAGCACGTGGTAGTCGTAAGCAGTTGATGGATACAGCGCTTAAGACTGCAGACTCTGGATATTTGACTCGTAGATTGGTAGATATCGCTCAAGATACTACTATTACAGAGCATGACTGTTTCGGAGCTCTAGAAGAGAGCGTTAAGGGTATCGAAGTAACTGCTATTGTTCAAAATGGTACAGTTATCGAGAGTCTATTCAATCGTATAGTAGGACGTTATACTGCTAGTCCAGTAATCGATCCTAAGACTAAAGAAGTGATCTTGGCAGAAGACGAATTCATTACTGATGAGATCGCTAAGGATATCGTAGCTGCCGGCATTGAGAAAGTAAATATTAGAAGTTTATTGACTTGTAAAGCTAAGACTGGTGTGTGTGCTAAATGTTATGGTAGAGATATGTCTACTAACGAAATTGTACACATCGGTGAGGCTGTCGGTGTTATCGCTGCTCAATCAATCGGTGAGCCAGGTACTCAGCTAGTATTGCGTACTTTCCACAGCGGTGGTTCTGCATCTGCCGATATTACTACAGGTCTACCAAGAGTAGAAGAAATCTTCGAAGCACGTAACCCTAAGGGTGCTGCGGTTATCTCTGAGATTGGTGGTAAAGTATCTATCAATCAGATTGATAAGCGTTTTGAAGTAGTAGTGAAGGGTACTACAGAAGAGAGCTATATCCTTCCATTCGGTTCTACTATGAAGGTTAAGAATGGAGATGTGGTTACTCCTGGTACTGCTCTTACTGAAGGTCCTTTGAATCCTCGTGATGTACTTCGTACTCGTGGTGTGAAGGCTGTTCAAGAATACTTACTAAATGAAGTATTGCAAGTATATAAATCTCAAGCGGTTTCAATTAATGCTAAACACTTAGAGATCATTATTAAGCAAATGTTAAGAAAGGTTAAGATTGAGAATGCTGGTGATACAGACTTATTACCAGGTGATACTGTAGACCTACGTAGATACGAAGAGGCTAATATGAAGGCTCTTCAAGAAGGTGGCGTACCTGCTACTGCTAAACGTGAGTTACAAGGTATTACTAAGGCATCTCTAACTACTGAATCATTCTTGTCTGCTGCTTCATTCCAAGAGTCAAGCAATGTATTGACCGAAGCTGCATTGAAGGGTAAAGTAGACCACTTGACAGGACTTAAGGAGAATATTATTATCGGTAAGATGATTCCTGCCGGTACAGGTGCTCCTCAGTATAGAAATATCCTTCCTAAGCAAGTCAAAGACGAAGCTGGACTCATGGGCGACAATGATGTGGCAATGAAGTTCGACGATCTAGACGAAGAAGGCGAAGAAGAATAATATTAAAAATTCCGCATAATGCGGAATTTTTTTATAAAAATATGAAAATTCATGTAAAATTATTGCAATTTATTTTTACATATGTTATAATAAAAATCCAGATACAAAAAAATAAAAAACCTTCAAAAATCACCCAATTTATAGCAAAAATAAAATAAAAAATAATTTGAGAAAATAGCGAAAAACTATTTACAAATTATTTTTTTTATGCTAATATATGGTCATATAAACAAGGAGGTTTATTATGCCAACAATAAGTTCGAGCAAATTAATTAAAGCACGTATTGACTTCATGACTAAATATAGAGTTCCTCCAACAATGAGTCCAGAAGCAATTTCTACTCCTAGTCATAAGACAAATTCTCCTACAGAGATGAGAGATGGCAGAGAAGTATTTTCTAGCGATAGAAGAAGTTTATTAAGAGAGTTAAGTAGTATGTATTCAGCTAGTCCTAGCGAATCATTAGAATCATTGGTAGCGCGTATGGCTACTAGAGATAGAGAGATGGTATTAGGTCAATAATTTTTGCTCCCCTAGAAATAGCGGGAGTTTTTTATTGTCAAAACATAGTCCAAATTATTTTACATAAAAAAATTTTTATGATATAATGACATTATCTGAGAGGTATTTATGAAAGAATTAGTTTATCCAGCAGTATTATATAAAGATGATGAGAAGGGTACCAACACTGGTTGGTATACTATTGCTATCCAAGATTTAGGCATTGTTACTGAAGGTGAAACTGTCGTAGACGCATACATTAAAGCAAAAGGTTATCTATGCTCTATGGTAGACTGCGCTATTAAGTATGACTGTGAGATCGAAGCGCCTACAGATTATATGGAAGTATATAACGCTAACAATAACGGTAAGGTGAAGAACATAGTATTATTAATAGATGCTTTGGCTTAATTGTGTAGGTATCGCTTATGACGAAGGTGAATGCTCAAAATTGGAGTATATTAGATTTTTTAATTAATAATTTCTACGAAATAGTAGAGTACAAGCGCGGTCGTGGAATATATGGTGATCGTGTAATACTAAAGCGTTCTCGTATGGCGGAGTGCGTATTTGGAGAGCCGAATAAAATGTACGAATTTTATTATATGGACGCCAATGCGGTGAAAGAACTCAATAGGACAGTATTAGAGAGAATCAAGATCATTGTTAGATTCATTTGTTCTTCTGATAGCATGAATGTATTATGTGATTTTGATAACTCTAATGGTGTAGATCCTACAGATTGGGCCATGGAGACCAAAAACTTGATTGAACAGGCTAATACTATTAATTTTACTACGCTTAATGACATTTTGGTAGAGCAGTATAAGAAGCTGGGTGGTAATTTTTTATCAAAACTAAAAAAGCATAGAGAAAAGCAATATTTCTTGGCTAGTAGTGATGGATTCTACTTTATTACCAAGGAATATGCGGACGAACAGATCGTTAGATTATAGTTTGAGATCAAAATTCTAGTTAAGTAGAAGTATTTCGACACAACTAGAATTTTTTCTTTCGATATTTCCTGTATATTTTCTTAAACTATTTATGTAAAGTTTGCAAATCTTATGGTATTTTGTTTGACAAATTTCTTAAGATCTATTACAATATTTTAGACTTAAACTATTAATAGGAGACAGTAATGAAAACAATTAAAAAATATTTTAATGTCGCTATTTGCTTCTTAGCATTTGCAGTTTGCAGTTTCTTGCTAGCATTTAGCCCTACAATGACTGCTATAGCAGCGATTGATTATACTATGGCGAACTACAGTTTGGCTATCAACTCAATGAAGATGCCTACTGATGTAGTAGATGCCTCAGCTCAAGATGCAGAATTCTTGATTCCATTATTGGATACTACATTCGATGATGATAGTTTCACTAACATCGTTAGAGTAGTGGATCCTACAGGAGTATCTCATGATTATGACTTGACTCCAGATGCTACTAATTCTGATAGTTTCTTTGCTACAGATCCAGTAGTTACTCGTGAGATCAAAGCAGCAGATCAAAATAAAGGAACTCCAAGCGTAAGCAAGAAATTCCTTAAGGTTAATTCCTTAAATAACGGCGAATACAAGATTGTATATATCTTGAAATCAGATTCTAATATCTATTATTCTAACACTTACAGAGTGAGTGTGAAAGGTGTTTCATACGAGTTAGATTTCACTAATGCTACTACTAATGAGATCTATCTATTCCCACCTGTAGTAAAGAAAGATAACGGAACATTTGTTATCCCTACTGCTACATTGAAAAATGTAGAAACTGGTGCGATTGTAACTACAGACAAAATCAAAGTTACAGTAACTAAAGGTAATGATACATTGAATCCAGCAGATGATTCTGATGATCTAACTGGTAGCACATTAAAATTCTCAAAGGATAAAGACGATGCTACTGATGCAGAGAAGGCTCAAGATAATATCTACACTATTCGTTACTCATACGATGATGGTAGTAACCACTTGGCTAAAGCTTTTGTTATCAAAGCTTCTAATAATTTTACTGGTGCTTCTGAATTGGAATTGGCTAGTACACCAAAAATGCCAGAGATTAAGCTTGGCGCTACAGGTATTACTCTTCCAAAATTAGCTATCAAGAATGCTACTTCTAACGATGTGGCTCACAACGTAGAATCTATCGAAATTACTCAAAAAGGTAGCGATATTAAGCAAGTTCTTGGCAAGAATGACTATACATTTGATATGACTATAGATGCATTCCAAAATGCTGATAGTTATGAAGAGATGTTTGATAAAGATAAGAGAACATATCACGTAAAATATACTGCTAAAGATGCTTATGGCAAGCAACTAATTAAAGAGTGGTCATTTGATGTATTGGCTCCAGAAGCTCCTACAGTGTATATGACATACGACTATGACTTAGATGCAGATGGCAATCGTGATACTACTAAGACATTCTATAATGATGCTTCTAGTGAAGTGAAGGCTGCATATGGTTCTCAGAGCGGAGTGATTGTACCTGCTATATATGCAGAAGATCCTATCTATAATTACAATAGCGATGATTTCATTATCATTCGTTATTTGAAGAAATCTACTAGCGGTAGTAGAATGTATTATGTAGACAATATTGATTTGGCTGGTAATACAGTAAGTTCTAGCAATGCTGGATATAACCACTCAGACGATGCTGACAATGGTATCAATAAAGCAGTTACCTTTAAAGTTGGTGAGGAATATGCTGACGATTTCGCAGGTACATTTGAGCTTCACTATGCTGCAGTAGCTAAGAAGAAAGGTGATATTGCTGAGCGTAAGACAGATAAAGTGATGACTACTATTGAAGTAATGAAAGACACTGATGTTAATGCATTAAATTACACTCCATCAGTAGAGATTACTAATATCTTAGATCAAGATACTATTAAGATCAAAGATGAGATTACTGTAAAAGTATCTGCAAAAGATGCTCCTTCTAATGACAGTGTATCTTCTAAATATGCAGATAAGAAATTGAAGACTGTATTATTGTACTACTATGGTGCAGCTGATGCTACATTCGCTACTAAAGTACAAAATGCAGTAACATCAATCGAATCACAAACAAAGTACAACAAATATTCACACACATTTGATAGTGATGCATTCAAGAATCATGCTAACTTCGCTAGTTACACAGGATTTGGTGTCATTACTGAGAATGAAGACAATGTATTCAAGTTTGTTCCTACTGTAGATAGTGATTATGTTACTATTGCAGCTGTAACAATTAATGATAATGCTATTGTTAGTGTAGATGACAAAACATTAAATATTAAAGATACTAAAGATATTGATACTCCTGACTATACAGTAAGTTATGAGTCATGGATGACAGATGGTGGCAGACAGGATATCGACTTCGCTACTGGTAGTGAAGTACCATCAAATGTATTCAAACAAGGTACAGAAGTAGTACTACCTAAGGTGGTATTCAATGAAGATAAACTACAAATGAGTGTTGCTTATTATGTGGTAGAAGATGTGAACACTATTACTAAGCCTGTATATATGTATCCATCTGAGACTGAGTACCAAGCTGGCAATACTATTTATGGTGGTGTGATTACTACAGATAGCATCGGTACTTATAATGTAATTTATACTGCTACTGACGCAAATGGTAATACAAGTGTAGTATTCTTCACATTTGAAGTAAGAGATAGTTCTAATCCTATCCTAATTGTAAATGCTGTAGGTGATGATATTACACAATCTGGTAGTGTAATTACTGCTAAGAAGGGTAGTGAAATCAAGTTGGAAACAATTTTATATTCTTCAAACAAGAAAAATAATCTATCAGATATTGCTAACTTCACAGTTAAAGTAAAATCTGAAGGTTTGGGTTATGAATCTACAGGCACAAGTGATTATTCTTATAGATTCAATAGCATAGGTACTTATACTATCGTTATTGATGCATGGTACGAGGATACAGTATTTGGCGAACCACGTCATGCTGATACTCAAGAAATAACTATCAATATCAATCCTATCACTTTAGAGTGGTTAGATGAATTCAATATTGATGAATTTGTTGATGAATCAGGAAAAGAAGTATATCTTCCAATGATTGCAGCTAGCGATGATGCTGAAGTTACTGTTGAAGTTAAGAATGAGAATAATACTAAGATTGATTGTTCTATTGTTACAATAGATGGTAAATCACAATACGTATTTACACCTGCAGAGAAGGGTATCTATACTGTAACTTATACTGCAAAATCTGGAGATTCCACATTGACCTCTAAACCTATTGAGATCAAGGTAGGAGATCATATTGCTCCACACATGACTATCAACTACGAAGCTGAATTAGCTCAAGACATTGAATACAAAGGTAAAGACATCAATTATACTTTCGATGTAATTACATCTGGAAGCAATAGAAAGTTCGTTATCAATGTAAGCAGTGATGGTAAGACTATTTATGAATATAATCTTGGCCTATCTATCTCTGATAGAGATGAGAATGGTGTAGTAACAACTAACTATTCTTGGGCAGACTTAACTTATACTGTTCTTAAAGATGGTGAACCTTGTGGTAGTGGTAAAGAATATACTCTTACTGGTACAGGTAAGTATACTTTAAAACTAACTATCAAAGATAGATTCCAGAACGTTGAAGAAAAAGTTATTGAGTTCAATGTAGTTAGCAAGACAGAAGCTAAAGAATCTAATGATACAGCGGTAGGTGCTGCACTTATCGTAACTTCATTATTAGTACTTGGTGGAGTGATCTTATTCTTCGCTATAACTGGTAAGAAATCTGGCGGAAAAGCTAAAAAGGCTAAGAAGTCAAAAGATATCGTAGCAGAAGAGACAAAAGACGATGAGATCATCATCGAAGAACAAGATTCTAACGATAAGACTGAATAAAAAAATAAACATGAGTAAGTAATTACTCATGTTTTTTGTAAGTTAAACAAACTATATTTTCAAGCGAAAGTGAAGGAAATTAGTTTATTATAAAAAGAAGATAGCATCATAAAATGCTATCTTAATTTTTTCTTTAGTTTTGCAATTTCTTCACGAAGATTAATTGCAGTTTCAAAATCAAGTCGCTTAGCAGCACTATCCATTTGTCCTTTTAATAATTCAATCTTCTTAGTAATATCCTGCTTAGACATTGATTCTTCTTTTTTGTCCATACGTATTTTTAGACTATCTACAATTCCTTTTTTGATAGTCATTGGTTTTACATTGTGTTCTTCATTATATTTCATTTGTTTAGTTCTGCGATATTCTGTTTCGTCGATAGCTTTTCGCATACTATCTGTGATGCGATCAGCATACATTATTACTTTACTTTCGCTATTACGAGCAGCACGACCAACAATCTGAATAAGAGATGTGGCACTTCTTAAGAATCCTTCTTTATCAGCATCTAAAATTGCTACTAATTTTACTTCAGGTAGATCTAGCCCTTCTCTTAGTAGGTTGATTCCTATCAAGACATCAAATTCATCAGATCTGAGTTCGTTAATTATCTTGACACGTTCTAGAGTATCTATGTCGCTATGTAGATATTTGACTCTTACACCATTCTCACCAAAGTACGAACATAGATCTTCAGCCATCTTTTTAGTTAGGGTAGTTACTAATACTTTGCCGTTATTAGCGATTGTTTTCTTGATTTCATCGTGTAGATCATCTACTTGGCCGTCACTTGGCCTTACAAATATCTCAGGATCTAATAAATATGTAGGTCTAATGACTTGTTCTACAGTGTTATCAGAGAGATTTAGTTCATATTCATTAGGAGTCGCTGATACATAGATAGTTTGACCAATTCTTCGCTTAAACTCTTCAAAATCAAGTGGTCGATTGTCATATGCGCTAGGTAATCTAAATCCATAATCAACTAGACTAGTCTTTCGAGCGCGATCACCATTATACATACCTCTTACTTGAGGTAATGTGATATGGCTTTCGTCTATAAATAGTAAGAAACCTTTAGGGAAATAGTCGAGTAGAGTATATGGTGGTTCGCCAGGCTCTCGTCCATCGAAATATCTAGAATAATTTTCGATACCGCTACAATATCCCATTTCTTTCATCATCTCTAGATCATAATTGGTACGTTCTCTGATTCGCTGAGCTTCGATATATTTATTTTCTCTATTGAAATATTCTTCTCTGGCGTTAGCATCTTCACGAATCTTGTCTAATGCTGATTGTAATTTTTCGCTACCGACTGCATAGTGCGTAGCAGGGAATATTGACGCATGTTTTAGTCTATTAATCACTTTACCTGTAACAACTTCAAATTCACTAATAGATTCGATCTCGTCGTCGAAGAAATCTACGCGAATAGCATATTCGCTAGAATTGGCAGGGAATATATCCACTACATCTCCACGTGCTCTAAATGTTGCACGAGTGAAGTCTATCTCATTTCTAGTATATTGTATACCTATTAGTCTGTGGATAAGGTCTTCTCGAGACATTTTCTCTCCTACTCGTAGAGAAATATGTAGATCTAAAAATTCTTTTGGTTCACCGAGACCATATATACAAGATACAGATGCGACCACTATAGTATCGCTACGTTCAAGTAGGCTACTAGTAGCACTAAGACGAAGTTTGTCTATTTCGTCATTGACGGACATGTCTTTTTCTATATAAGTATCGCTAGATACAATATAAGCTTCTGGTTGATAGTAGTCATAATATGATACAAAAAACTCCACTCTGTTATTAGGGAAAAATTCTCTAAACTCATTACATAATTGAGCTGCTAGAGTTTTGTTGTGCGCAAGTACTAGAGTGGGGCGATTGACTTGTGCTATGACATTGGCCATAGTGAAAGTCTTACCACTACCGGTAACGCCCTTTAATACTTGAGAAGTAAGGCCATCATTGATGCCTTCTACTAATGATTTGATTGCTTCAGGTTGGTCGCCGGTTGGTTTGTATTTAGATACTAATTCAAAATTTCTATATTCCATATGTCCTCTATAAGAATATGACTTTGATCAGTACACCGATCAATGCAGTAATGATGGCTAATATGCAAGTACGACCCAAAGTCATAAGAATGTTTCGCTTCTCGTTGGTCAATTCACGATGGAATCCTTCACCTTTCAATTTTAGCGATACACAGAATACAGGGCTACCTTTTTTATCAGACTTGAATATCTCAATATAGTTATCATAACTGAGATTTGTCATGATCTTCTCTATCTCATCAGGAAATAGTACATATTTGTCTGCTGCGAATGAAATAATCTCGCGTGGCGAAATAAGGCAAGATTTCTTACCTTGACATTTTTGATATACATATTCCATTACATATCTTTCTTTGAGTGTTAACATAATTCTTCCTAAAATGTGAGATAAAAGAATATTAATAAAGCGAGCATGGTACCAATGAATGATGCAATCATTGTATATATATACACCATAAGAGTATTTCTATTTTTTTTGGTACGAGATTTACTACTATCTTGCTCTAAATAGACTCTAGCTTTGGGCGAGAGTGAGTAGCAAAATGTAGTATCTTCACTAAACTTGATATTAATATATTCTTGCTTCTCCAAGAAATCCATAATCTGACGAATACTATCTAGATCATATTGCGAGCGCTGGGATAGATTAGTAAGTATTTCTTCGCTAGTAATTACCTTATATGCTGAGCCATCAGCTAGTTTATTTAACGCTTTCAATACTATTATAGATTTCTTATCAAGCATGCTTTTACTCCTACATTATATCATTTAATATTATTTTTTGCAATTCTTTTAATATTATTTAATGTATTAATTAAATAATGGACTTATTATTTAATGTTTAATTAGTAATAGACGTTTTATTTAATTGATTTATAAATATTTAATTGCTCTTTAATAAATCTGAATGCAACATTAAATGGTTCATCAGTAGTGAGATCAATACCTATCTCTTTTAGAATCTCTACAGCGGGTTTTTCTGTACC
This sequence comes from Clostridia bacterium, assembly GCA_046882085.1. GTDB lineage: Bacteria > Bacillota > Clostridia > Christensenellales > UBA1242 > Onthoplasma. The sequence continues at coordinate 1,539 of JBKSNA010000039.1, read as the reverse complement.
ATTTTTTAGGAAACTGATATATTGATTAGCGTAGTTAGGGTCTTCTAATATTTTAGAAATTATATTGATTGCTGTAATTAGTCCTGTAGAGTAGGCATACACATAATATGGTGAATAGAAGTGAGGGATTCTAGACCATTCGTACTGTAATTCTTTAGGTAAAATACAAGATTTGCCATAATATTTTTGATTTAATTTGTAGTATTCATTATTGAGTTCTGCGTAAGAGATAGGAATCTCTTTCTCTATTGAAGTATGAGCGAATAATTCAAATTCGGAGAATAATGTCTGACGATAAATGGTAGATCGTGCATTATTCAAAAATTCTCTTAAATAATATTTTTTACCTTTATTGTTAGAGGTTTTTACCATATACTGATTGAGAAGAATTTCATTGACTGTACTAGCGATCTCCGCAGCGAATATCGTGATACCTGCCTTTTCTTCTGGTTGAGCAGAGTTGAAATATTCCGCATTGATGCAGTGTCCCATCTCATGACATAGGGTAGAGAGTGAGTTGAAATCATCTTTCCAATTCATGAGTATTAATGTCTTGGCATCGTATAGATCAGAGCAATATGCACCGGAATTTTTATTCTTGTTAGGTAGATAATCTATTGATTTGTCAGAGAGTTTGTATTTTACTTTGTCTTGATACTCTTCACCTAATGGAGTAAGAGCAGCGAGCATTATCTCATGACCTTTATCTAAAGAGATTTTACCATTAATTTTCTCATCATAGAATAGGTCGTAATAAGCAAAATCTCTTAGTCCACTTTCTTTCGATAAAGTTTTCACAAAATCTTGTAGTATATTGATATTTTTAGTAACATTTTCAATATTTTTCTCGAATACGATCTTAGGTATCTCATTAGAGAATAGATTCATAGATAGTAGATCTTCGTGATTATGAATAATGACGCTATCGTTGTTTGCTTTTAGATCCTTAATGAATAATTCTGCTAGAGTTTTATTTAGTTTGCCATATCCATTCATCATTGATGAGAAAGCTGACTTTCTAAGTAGATGATCTTTAGATGATAATAAATTAAAATAACTAGCATTATCCATTTTGTGTATTTTGCCTTTAGAATCGCTAGCGTCCTTAAATTCCATTTCAGAATTTCTCAATATATCGAATACAGACTCGCTATCGTTAAAACTATTATTGACCATGCTCAGAGTTTTAGCAGTAGATTCGTCTAATTCATGTGGTTTATTTCTAATAATATCCTTAATAATATTTGACAGATCTTTAGCTCTAGGATCTAGAGATAATTCTTGAAGATATTTGGTATCCAATTTGGATAATTGTGGATCGGCAAAGCTTGTAGCTTTAGACAACTTAGAATACATATTAGTTGCTCTTTGATTCAATTTTAGCATGTCAGTATTAGAATTATCTACATTAAGTGAATTGCTAATGTAGAAAAAAAGTTTAGATACATTAGATTGCTGTGTTTTATAACCTAAAAAATATTCAAAGAACATTTCTTTGTCATCAAATTTACCATCATATTTAGGTAGTGTATCTATTAG